>SKZG01000421.1 GCA_007127495.1 Planctomycetales bacterium | reverse complement strand
GAAAACCGTGGCGTTCGCCGGGTTGAGCGTATGGCGATTCTCAATCGGCGGCACGCCGATGGCCGTCAAGATCGAGCCGACCAGTGTGATGACCATGGCTGCTTCAAAAGCCAAAACAGCCATCGCTCGGGTACGCGACGTACGGAAAACCAGCGTGAAAAGCACAAGGTAAGCTAAAGTGCGATACTTGCGTAAAATAGGCACCGATTCAGTCAAGGGAGCTGCGCCGTAGAAGACGGACAGGCTCATCAAAACGACGATTGCCAAAGTCGCGAGAGCGACAGGATTGCGCGATAGCGTATAGGCTTGCTCGCGAAAGCGGCCCACCAGCAGCCACCAGACGGCCATGACGCCTAAGAGGATCTCCGTCAGCGATATCGAAAACGGGTTCGTAAAAGCGATGCTTATGGCCAAGAGGCCGCATATCATGGCAGCACGGTCCGACACCACTTGGCGGGTGCATTGCTTGCGGATCGTGGACCACGCCGCGCCAAAGGTCGAATTGGCTACGGCAGCCGGGGTCGATGGATTGGCCCGCAACATTCTTTTATCTGCTCTTGCCGAATACTGGTTGCGTAACAGTGAGGGTCCGCTCATTTCGGCTTTTCGGGCTCTTCCGTTTCTAGGTGCAGGCCGCGATAGTGTAGTAGGCACTCGCCGAGTGCCGTCCCCAAAAACAAGAGCTGTCTGCACCTAGAAACGGAAGAGCCGCTTTTCGCCAAACACCCCCCTCGAATGCCGTAAGTGGTGTGGGGGTGGATTGTAACGCCACCGGCAAGACGAGACAATGGCTATTCAACGTCGGCAAGCCGTCTTATGGGGGGCGGCTGTCGAAGCAAGCGATCGCACCAGGGAGAATAAGATGTCCGATTATCTGCTGGGAATCGACAACGGTGGCACCGTGGCAAAGGCCGGGCTGTTCGACCTGGAGGGCCGTGAACTGGCCGTCGCCGGCCGGAAGACGCCTATGAACTCGCCGGCGCCGGGCCGAACCGAACGCGACGCCAACGCCCTGTGGCAAGCCACGGCCGAGGCCGTACGCGAGGTGATCGACCGCGCCGGCGTCAACCCGGCACGCATCGCCTGCGCAGCCACCGCCGGCCACGGTAACGGGCTGTACTTGGTCGACGCCCAAGGGCAGCCGGTCCGGCCGGGCATCGTATCGACCGATACCCGCGCCGCTGGGTACGTGGCCGGCTGGAACGCCGAGGGCGTGGCCGACGCCGTGCGTCCGAAAACCATGCAGGCGCTCTGGCCCGGCCAACCCAACGCCCTGCTCGCGTGGCTGGCCGACCACGAACCCGAAGTCCTGCGACAAGCAAGGTGGGCGCTGATGTGCAAGGACTTCATTCGTGCAAAACTGACCGGGGAGTTCTACCTTGAATTAACCGATGCCTCAGCGACCAGCCTGCTGGCCGTGGCCGCGGGCCGGTACGACTCCGAACTCCTCGCGGCGTTCGGCCTTGCGGAATGGGGCCGGCTGCTGCCGCCTTTGCGGCGCCCCGACGACCTCTGCGGACGGGTAACCGAGCAGGCTGCCGCCGAGACAGGCCTTCGCCCCGGTACGCCCGTGGCCGGAGGGTTGTTCGACGTCAACGCCTGCGGACTGGCCGCCGGAATTGTCGACGAGCGGCCGCTCCAAATCATCGCCGGCACGTGGAGCATCAATCAATACGTGTCGCGCACACCCGTGGTCGACCCGAACGTCTTCATGACTAGCCGCTACTGCATCCCCGACTACTTCTTGATCCTGGAAGGCAGCGCGACGTCGGCGAGCAACCTGGAGTGGTTCGTCCGCCACCTGCTCGGGCCCGAGGCCGAGGCGCTGGAGGCCGGCGGCCGGTCGATCTTCGACGTGTGCAACCGGGAGGTCGAGGCCGTGAAACCCGACGACACGAACATCGTGTTTCTGCCGTTCCTGTACGGTTCAAATGCCGACCCGGCTGCGAAGTCCTGCCTGCTAGGCCTAGCCGGCTGGCACGAGCGGGGCCACGTACTGCGGGCGATTTATGAGGGCGTAGTGATGGGCCACCGCCGGCACGTGGACCGGCTCCTGCAATTCCGCGACAAGCCCGAAACCATCCGCCTGGCCGGCGGCGCCGCCCGCAGCCCGCAGTGGTGTCAGGTATTCGCCGACGTCTTCCAGACGCCGGTGGAGATTCCGGCCGGCACGGAACTGGGCGCGTTGGGCTCGGCCGTTCTGGCCGGGGTGGCGGCCGGCTGTTTCAGCGATTATGCCGAGGCCGTGCGGGCCATGGTGCGAATCGCCGGCGTCTGTCCGCCGCGCCCCGAGTATGCCGATGTGTACGACGCGAAGTACGCGCGATACACAAGTGTGCTATCGGCCCTCGATCCCCTATGGAGCACGCTTTGATCCCCCGCTGCTTGGCGCCCCTGCCTTAGAGGGGGCCATTAACTCTTGCATGGGCCAGCACCGATGACGCCACAGGCGACTTTGGAGAAATGATTCTGTGACAACCGGCCAGCGGCAACAATGATCATAGGATGGCCACGCAGAATCCATTAGGCGAATGTATACTCGTCGCGGCGTAAAACTGCGCTTTTCCGTAAGATGGGCTTTAGCCCGTCAAGGCGAAGACGGACAAGAATGTCCATCCTGCAGAAGCGCAATAACGGCACGCGGCGAGTATAACGCGAGTGGGTGTGCGTGCGCTCATTCCTCCTCCCATTCGCCGTACTGCGGCGGATTGGGCCCGATCCGCTCCACTACGCGCGGATATTCCACGCCGGGCTTCGGCGGCGCGGGCTTCTTCCGGCTGCGGCGAATCTCGAAAATCCAGTCGTCGCCGAAATCGAAATGGTAGTACAGCTTCATCGACTTCGGCAGCGGGAAGACCT
>SKZG01000361.1 GCA_007127495.1 Planctomycetales bacterium | reverse complement strand
CTACATTAAAGCGGCCTGCACCTAGAAACGGAAGAGCCCACTAACTTAATTGTACAAGGGACGCTGCCGGTGTCAAACAGCGCGGGCGAGTCATCGCCACTTCACCAAACTTCAGTATAACCGATACGACGTCATCCGTCAACCAGATGCCCGTCGGTACCGGTGAGCGGCTACTGGTGTGTCGCCTGGCCTGCGGCCGGCGGCGGTACCTCCCGGTAGAGCGGCAGGAAGCGGTAATAGACCTCCAAGCATAGTGTTGCCATGGCGGTGGTGTAGATGCGGCCTCCGTACCCCCCCCAAACCGTGTCGGTATCCCAGGAGCCGGCCAGCGGCCCGTCCTTACGCTGCGATTCGATCAGGGTTTTTTGCATCGCGTCGTTCCAGCGATTCCAAGGCTGACCTCCCAACTGGTACATCCCCAGTGTGGCGTAGTACCAGTAGTAAACATTGGCTTCCCCTGAGCCGGGCAACTCTTCCAGGATGAAGTCGGCCGCCTCCGCGTTCGCCGGATGATCGCGGGGGATTCCGAGGAACTGCCAGCCTACGAGGGCTTCGGCGGTCATCGGGCGCGATACCTGCTCGCCGGGCCGGTACGACGACAGGCCGCCATATTTCCCTGACGCGGCGCTGCGCAGATACCGGATCATACCATTTCGGGTGTGCTGGGGCGTTGGAATGCCCGCCAGCTCGGCACTTTTAAGCATCATGAGTTGCCATCCGTGGAGGCTGGTATCGCCGGGATCGCCGGGCAGGTATCGCCATCCGCCGGAGGTGGCGTTCTGCGCGTCGATGGTGTACTGCACAGCCCTGCGCACCGACTCGTGAAGGCGTTCGTCGCGGGTCATGCCGTAGGCTTCCGCCAGGGCCAAGCCGGCCATGGCGTGGCAGTACATGCGGGCGAAGTGGGTTGCATCGCCTTGGAGATTGCCGTCGGCCCGCTGGCTTCGCAACAGGAATTCCAAACCTCGCCGCACGTTATCGCGATATTCGCCGTCACGATGCGTATTACCGGCCCCAAGAAACGCCAAGAGGGCCAGCCCGCTGATCCCGGTCTCGGCCCGGCTTCCGGCAGCCATTCGTTCGCGACCGGCGACTTTTCGTTCGGTTCCGCCGCCGAACGGTGCGGGCGTCCACCGGCCGTCGGCCTGCTGGGCCGAGGCCAGCCAGCGCAGCGCGGCGGTCACGGCTGCCTCGCTTTCGGCGGTCGCCCCTCGCCGGCGGGCGTGCGTTTCCCGGTCGGGAGCTGTCCGCAGTCGATACAAGTCGGGCACGGTGCCCGGCGCGTGGCCGGTTCCGCCCTCGCCGGGCTGGTCGCGTGGTGGTTCGCTACGACCGGCGGCCCGCTCGCCGGCGGGCGGGGGTTCCGCTCCGGCAGAGGTCTCATCATCCATTCCAAAGGCATCGGCCGGGAGAGAGGCCACCTCGCCGGCTGCCTCGCGAAGCCGCGGCGGTCCGGTGCCGCGGTCCACCATTCCTGCAACCGCTTCGGCCGGATCGGGGGTCGATCGGGCTTCGTCGAGTTCGGGCAGGGGCAGCGGATTCTCGACCAAGGCGGCCGGCATGCCGGGTACGAAGATCTGCTGCGGGGCCTCGGGCTTGGGCGTGGGCACGAAGTGCCGCCGGGGCTCATCGGAGCGAGCGGGAACGGTCAGGCCGATCGGCGATCGGCGCCGGGCGGCCGGGGCTTCGATCTGCTGCGGCTGTTGCCCCACCTCGGTTACCCGCACCGCGCCTTCCGGCCGCGGCGGTTCCGGTTCGGGCTGTCGCGCCTCGATCAGGGCGACGTGGTCTGTGGCGGCGTCGCCGGGCAGCTCGGGAGCGTCGGCCGTGGCCTCGCGTTCGGCTTGGGCGGTCTCGGCCAGTTCCTCGCGTTCGGGCGATTCCGGCTCGGGCTGGGCGACCTCGTCGTGGACAAACTGTTCCCACGGCTTGGGCTCAGCGCGCTTGGGGTCCTTGCCCGCCGTTTCCCGCTGCTCGCCCTCGATCAGCGACACCCGCGTTTCCGATTCGCGCGCGGAGGGGACCGACGCGACGATCTGCACCGTGGTGGCGTATCCCATCAGCATCAGATGCACGAGGATGGAAAGGACCAGGCATTTCCCCAGTGCTCGCGATTGGCCCCAGCGCGTGCGCATGAGGACCAACACCATGATGGTCAGCGCCGCCAGTCCGGCCCAGAGCAGGCCGATGATCAGCTCGGCACTGGTCAGTATTTCGAGGATACGGTCGAGTCGCATGGTCCTATCGTCTTGCTTGCGTTCGCCGCGGGTCGTGTCTGCGCTTTTGCAGCACGGGTATCTTGCCCGTGGAAATACCCATGGGCAGGATGCCCATGGTACGGCAAAATCGCAATGTATTCGCGAGTCATGTATACATGCCGGCTTGGGCGCCGTCACGACGGCTTACCGGTCCGGGGGTTTGATTTGTACCGATAGGTTCAAATCGCGAATGCCCGCCTGCTTGCACGCGCTGAGTACGGCGGCCACGTTCTGGTAGGGTCCCAAACCATCGCCACGAACCAGCACGCCGAGTTCAGCATACTGGCTTCGGGCGCTCGCCAGTCGGTCGCGCAGCGCATCGATGCTGACATACTGCTGGTCCAATTCGATGCGGCCGTCGCGGTACACGTTAATTATCCGACGCTCCGGGGCGGCGGTCAGGGCACCGTGGTCCGTCACCTCGGGCACCTTCAAATCGAGTTTGCGCTCCAAGTCGGAGAACCTTGTGCCCACCATGAAGAAGATGATCAACAGGAAGACGATGTCGATCATCGGCGTCATGTTCAGGGCCGGCTGTTCATCGAGATGGGTTTTCAGAGGCATGGTGGTTAGTTGCTGGTTGCTGGTTGCTAGTTGCTAGTTGCTGGTTGCTAGTGGTT
>SKZG01000046.1 GCA_007127495.1 Planctomycetales bacterium | reverse complement strand
GCGGGAACCGGCGTCTCCGGTCCCAGTCAGCGAAGGTCGGGGTCAGGCCTGCACTTTACACTTTGCGTGTTCGCGACCGGAAAGCATGCGCCCCAGGCCCCCACTGCCCCCGTGTGTCGGTAGTGGAAGCAGGGAAGGCGACGCCGCCTCGAACTGCCGGAGTCGCGCCGGGGGGAAGGGTGTTCCATGTCCTGAACAGGGGTGTGGGGCGAATGCAGCTTTTTCGCGCGGACAAGGACTACGACGCCTTCCTCCGCGTGCTGGAAGAGACATTGCGCGTTGCAAACGGAGGCAGAACTCCAGGCGATCCGCCGATTCCGTTTTGGAGGGAAACGAAAGCGGGTGCTCAATGCTGGTTGCGCCCGAAGTTGAGGTGCTCGGGGTCCTGCTCGGGAACCTTGAAGTAGGCGCGCAGCCGATCCAGCTCGGCGTGAAGGCGCTCGCGTACCTCGGCATATGCCGGATCATCGTAGAAATTGCGGGTTTCGTGGGGGTCTTTTTCGAGGTCGATCAGCTCCCACGCATCGACGCCGATCTCTGCGTCCTCCGCGTGCTTGTAGTAGCGGATGAGCTTGTGGCGCTTGGTGCAGACGGCGTAGTGACGGTTGACGGCATGGTAGCCGGGAAACTCGTAGTAGTGGTAATAATGGCTGTGGCGCCAGTCGTCCGGGGTATTGCCTTCCAGCAGGGGAACCAGGGATCGGCCCTGCATGTCATCCGGTTCTTCCACGCCCGCGAGATCGAGGAAGGTCTGGGCGAAGTCCAGCGGTGAGACGATCTCCCCATTGCGGCTGCCCGGCTCGACCTTGCCCGGCCAGCGCACGATCAGCGGGGTGCGCAGCGATTCCTCGTAAGCCCAGCGCTTGTCATACCAACCGTGCTCGCCGAGGTAGAAGCCCTGGTCCGAGCTGTAGATGACGACGGTGTTGTCGGCGAGGCCGTTGTCCTCAAGGTATTTCATCACGCGCCCGACGTTCTGGTCCACCGACTCGATGCAGGCGAGGAAGATCTTCACGTAGCGTTGGTGGATCCAGCGGACGCGGTCTTTTTCCGACATCTCGGGCAGGCCGGCCTCGAAGGCCTCGTTTTCCTCGGCAAACATCGCGCGGTAGGCGGTCCGCTGTTCGTCGGTGAGGTTTCCTGGCGCGAAGTTGCGGGTCTTGTCGTCGTAGCCCCGCCGGAAGTGCTCGGCCAGGGTCATCTGCTGGAAGGCCCGGGGCGCCACCTGCTCGTCGTAGTTCTCGAACAGGGTGGGCGGTTCGGGGATGACGACGTCCTTCCAAGTGTGATAGATCTCCGGCTTCGGACTCCATTCGCGATGGGGCGCCTTGTGCTGGGACATGAGCAGGAAGGGCTTGGACTTGTCACGCCCGTTCTCGAGCCATTCCAGGGTCAGGTCGGTGATGACGTCGGTGACATAACCGTGGTGTTTCTCCCTGGTCCGCTTTTCGACATCGCCGCTGCCCCCGGCGTCCTTGAGCATGGGCGGATTGTAGTAGGGACCCTGGCCGATGAGCACCTCGGAGTAGTCGTAGCCCTGGGGAGCCTGATGCTCGCCGAGGTGCCACTTGCCAATCACGGCGGTCTGGTAGCCGGCCTGTTGCAGCAGTTTGGGGAAGGTGTCCTGGCCGATCGCGTCGAACTCGTTGCCGTTGCGCCAGAATCCGTTGAGGTGCGAGTATTTGCCGGTCTGGATCGTGGCGCGCATCGGGCCGCAGATGGAATTGGTGACCAGACAGCGCTCGAACAACATGCCCTGTTCGGCGAGCTTGTCGAGATGCGGCGTGCGGACCACGTCCTTGAGGTAGGTGTCATAGGCGCCCAGCGCCTGCCAGGCGTGGTCGTCGCTGTAAATGAAGACGATGTTGGGGCGGGCCGGCTTGGCCTCATTGACGGCGTCGGAAGCCGCCGCCGTGCCGGGAGCGAAAGCCAGCAGGAGGGCGATGGCGGGCAGGCTGGTCAAGGTTCGGTGGGCGGTCATTGCGAAGGGTGGTGGTCGGGGTCAGTGTGATGATCCAGCATCGACGCGCGCGCGGCCAGTCGCACGCCCGGATACCCAATGGCGGTCCTGATATACTCAACGCGTGCCGTTATTGCGCTTTTGTAGGATGGACATTCTTGTCCGTCTTCGCATTGACGGGCTAAAGCCCATCTTACGGAAAAGCGCAGTTTTGGGCCGCGACGAGTATAGCGAAATTCGAATCACGGACGACGAAATTGATTCTAACAGATCCGCCGCCGGCGGTCAAACGCCCGGCACCGTCCTGAAAACGGCCGACCTGGGCAAAATCCGGTTTCCCGAACTGCTCGGCCTGCCGCCCTGGGGACTCATTGCCATCCTCGCGGCAGCGGCGATCGGCCTTCGCCGTGTTGCACAAGACGGAACGCCCGTAGGCGTGAGCGTCGCCTCACACCCTTGACTTTCCATTTCGTCGCGTCTACACTTGGCTTCCGTAGGAAGAATCGGGGTTCCTGTCCCTGACGACCCGTGATCTCCCGTCCCGTCAAGAATTGAACTCGCAACGATGCCCTCCGGAGGTAGCCGCATGTCTGGAAAACTCGTTCTTGCTTTGACCCTGTTGTCCGGCGTTTTGCCGGCTTCCGCGCGAGCGGACCATCCCAACGTCGTCCTGATCTACGTCGATGACATGGGGTACGGCGACCTTGCCTGTTATGGATCGGAGGTCAACGACACGCCGCACGTGGACCGGTTGGCGGCAGAGGGCATGCGCTTCACCGATTTCTACTCGTCCAGCCCCGTCTGCACCCCCGCGCGGGCATCCCTGATGACTGGTTGTTATCCCGGCCGCGTGAGTTTCGACGGCTTTGGGGCAGATCGTCGCAGTTGGGTGTTGTTCCCGGGATTTGCCGAAGGGTT
>SKZG01000470.1 GCA_007127495.1 Planctomycetales bacterium | reverse complement strand
GTTGCTAGTTGCTGGGGGTTGGCGGTTGGGGTGCTGGATGGTGGATGGTGGATCGGCTTTAGGATTTTTGATTTCTTTCGTCATTTGGCTTTCGACATTCGATATTTGTTGCGAGCACACTATCGCATCGAGGACGGCACCACACTACTCAAAAAGACCATCAACCACCTTGCCAAGGCACTTGCCAAACGTCTAACGGCGCTCTGACTCAAATAAATCTGCTATCGATCATGAAGCAGGTCAACGGGCAGATCTACCCCTTGGCCGAGCAATTGCAGTCGAAAACTGCGGACGATTAAGGAAGCCCGTTTCCATACATGCACGGGGTCTTCCGTTTTCAGGGGCTGATGCGCACGCGGCGGCCTTCCACGTGTACGCGGCCTTCGGCGATGAGGCGGAGGGCGGCGGGGTAGGCCTGGCATTCGGCCTCGAAAACGCGGGCGGCCAGTGTGTCGGAGGTATCGTCGTCGAGCACCGGAACGGCCTTTTGCACGATGACGGGTCCGTGGTCGTACTCGTTGTCAGCGAAGTGGACCGTGCAGCCGCTCAGCTTCACGCCGTATTCCAGCGCCGCCTCGTGGACACGATGGCCGTACATGCCCTGGCCGCAGAACGCGGGAATGAGCGCGGGGTGGATGTTGGTAACGCGGTTGGTGTAATCGTCGGGAATGGTGAGCCGCTTGAGAAACCCGCCCATGACGACCATCCTTGTACCCACGGCCCGGCACTGGTCGAAAATCGCCCGGCTGAAGGCATCCTGGTTCGGGAACGCCTGACGCTGGACGACCGCTGTGGCGATGCCCGCCTGCGCGGCGTACTCCAGGCCGAGGCAAGCAGGCGCACTGGCCACGACGAGCCGGATGTCGACCGGCAACGTGCCGGCGTTGACCTTTTCGATGAGGTTGCGCAGCGTCGTGCCGCCGCCGGAAATGAGCACGGCAATGGGGAGCGGAAGGTCGTTCGGCATGGGAGCCTTATGTCTTGCTGACGTAGAGTTCGATGATTTCGCCGGCGGCCTTGGCCTGGACCGGCTCCACGCCGGCCAGGGGCTGGGCGCGTAGGTCCGTGGCAAGCGTCTCGCCGCGAATGTACTCGGCAAACTGTTCCACGGCGGCGGCCAAGTCGGCCGAATCGGTCGCCAGCCCGACGTGAATTCGATCCGTGTATTCGAGCTTCATCTCTTTCCGACGATCCTGGATGGCGCGGACGAGTTCGCGGGCGAGGCCCTCGGCGATGAGTTCCGGCGTCAGTTCCGTAGAGAGTACGACGACGCATCGCTTGCCCTGGGCCGCGGTCCAGCCGTCCTTCGCCTGCAATCGGACCTGGACGTCGTCCGAGTCGAGTTGCACCGGTCCGCCGGGAAGCTCGAGGGTCACGTGTCCTTGCGCCTCGATGGTCGCCAGCAACCGGCCGCCATCGGCCTGGGCAAGGGCCTGTTTCAAGGCCGGCAAACGTTTCCCCAGCCGGGGGCCGAGGCGTTTCAGGTCGGGCAGCACGTTGTAGGTGATGTACTGCTCGCCGTGGTCGGTCACCTCGACCTCCTTCACGTTCAGCTCTTCGCAGATGTGCGACCGGTGCTGCTCCAGCCATGGCCGATGCTTCCGGCCGGCCAGCACCACTTCGACGCGGCGAAGCGGTTGCCGGACCTTCAGCTTGGCGGCCATGCGGGCGCTGTGGCCGAGGGAGGAGATTTCGCGGGCCAGTGCCATCTGTTCGGACAACTCCTCGTCGATGGCGCTTTCGTCGCCCAGGGGATAGTCGCACAGGTGGACGCTTTCGACCGCTCGACCGCCGAAGGCGGCCCGCGCCAGGTTCTGCCACATCGACTCGGTCAGGAACGGCACGAACGGAGCGGCCAGCTTCGCCACGGTCAGAAGGCACTCGTAGAGCGTCCAGTAAGCGTCGCTCTTGTCGGCCGATGCCCCGGAACTCCAGAATCGGTCGCGACTGCGGCGCACGTACCAGTTCGACATCGAATCGACAAACGCGCTCAAGTGCGAGCATGCGCCGTAGTTGTCGTAGGCGTCCATGCGGCGGACCACGTCGCGGGCCGTCCGGTTCAATTCGCTCAGAATCCACCGGTCCATTTCGCGGCGCCGGCGGGCCGGCCGGAACGTCCTGCCGCGAGCGAGCGCGTCGGCAGCGAGTTGGCCGGCCTCCCCGTCGATTTCGGCCGCGGGGTCGAACCCGTCGATGTTCGCGTAGATGACAAAGAAGCTGTAGCAGTTCCACAGCGTGAGCAGGAACTCGGGGATCGTGTCGCGGATGGCCTGCTCGCTGTAGCGGATGGACGTCCATGGCGGCTGGTTGCCGAAGAAATACCACCGCAGCGCGTCGGCCCCGTACTTGTCGAAAATCTCGCGCGGCTCCCGGTAGTTCCGCTTGCTCTTCGACATCTTTCCGCCGTCTTCGCCCAGCATGAGGCCAAGTACGATGCAGTTGCGATACGGGTGGGGGTAGCCGACCGGCCGCGTTCCCGATCGCTCATCGTGCGCGGTCTCCTCGCCGAACAGCAGGGTGCTGATCGCCAGGAGGCTGTAGAACCAGCCGCGGGTCTGGTCGAGGGCTTCGCTGATGAAGTCAGCGGGGAACTGCTCCTCGAAGCATTCGCGCGAGCCCGGCGCGTTCGGGTATCCCCACTGGGCGAACGGCATGGCGCCGGAGTCGAACCAGCAGTCAATCACCTCGCTCACGCGGCGCATCCGGGCGCCGGGTTTCGCGGGCGAATCGTACGTGACGGCGTCGATGTACGGTTTGTGGACCTTCAAGTCGTCGGGCAGCTCGGGGTTCGCCCGCTTCGCCTCTTCCCACGCGCCGGTCCCTTCGACGCCCGGCTTGCCCAGCAACTGTTCGTAGCCGGCCACGGCTTCCATATAGCCGGTTTCCTCG
>SKZG01000377.1 GCA_007127495.1 Planctomycetales bacterium | reverse complement strand
TCAACGTCCACTTCTCGCCAGATACAACGACGTGCATCGTTCCTTCTACCCAGGGACAGCCGGTCGCAGAAGGCCGACAGGATGTCGTACCTTCATGTTCGAAGAAGCTACTTCAGAGCGATGGTCCGGGCGAGCGGGCGGAGTACGTGCTCGATCACGTGATTGTCCAGCATCTCCTGACACACCTCGTTGAGCCGGTCCATGGTCTCGGCGTAGGTGAGGTCCGGTCCGAGGCTGCCGTACTGCCGTGCGGTCACATACACGCTCAGTTGTTCCTCGGGGAAATCGCCCGTTCGAATCTGGTACGCATTCGTTCGCGTTTCGACGCTCACGCGGAACTGCAAACGGCACTCGGGATCGAGCGCCACGGTAATCATGGGCTCGTGGCTGATGACTGTCGCACCGGGAAGTTCGGCAATCCGTTCCATGGCCGGATTCACTCCAAACGCTTCGACCAGCAACTGGTTGTGGTTACCCCGGTACGTGAAGTCGAAGCCGTAGAGCAGGTCGAGCGCTTCGCAGTCCAGCGGGCTGACCGAGAGGGTGTAGGGCGCCAACTCCAAGACGAGCTTGTGCTGATTGAGCGCGTCGCTGACCGCCTCCGGGTTGACTTGGCCGGAGCACACCCGCCGCGGCTCGATGGTACACCAGCGGTAACTGCCCTGGTCTTTGTCCTCCTCAAGGACGAAATCCCCCCGATCGCGGCTGTAGAAGTTCCGCATGGTGGGGTATGTTTTCTGAATTCGCTCGAAGAAGTGCAAAACGGTTTCCCGACTGGTGGGAAGTTCCATCTCCGTGCCCAGGTTCATGTTCACGTAGAAATCATCGCACAGCGAGCTGTAAGGGTTCATCAAGCGAGTTCCTTCCCAAGGCGTGGGCCAGGGGTGTTGAGGTAACGCAACGCGCGCGTTCTAATAGGATGGGAGCGGAGCGTCCCTCGGCGGCCGTAGCCCGCGGGGTGCCGCATGAGCGGTGTCCGACAGGGTGTGCTCCCCCAACACCTTGCAGTATAGAGTAGCTTCGGCCGAATTGTCAAAGGGAAGGAGGCGAGTATTCCGGTGGCATTTGTGCCCCTCCGTCGCATGGTGTTCTCTACCGACCTCGGCTGGATGGCCATGGCCGGAGCGGACGAAGTGCTTTGGCGGCTGGTATTCGGATATCCTTCGGAAGCTGACGCCGAACGGGCTCTCGGTCCGCAATGGCTGGCTCGCTCGCGTTTGGCGGCGTGGAACGGCTCGCTAAGACGCAGCCTGCAGGACTACGCGTCCGGGCTCTACGTCGAGTTCGAGGATGTGCCCGTGGAGTTAGACAGCACCACTGAATTTGGCCGCCGGGTATTCGCCGCCCTCCGCACGGTGCGTTACGGACAAGTGACCACCTATGCAGCTCTCGCCGCTGAAGCCGGTTCGCCCAAGGCCGCGAGGGCGGTCGGCAACTGGATGGCTGCGAACCCTGTCCCCCTGGTTGTCCCCTGCCATCGCGTGGTATGTTCTGGGGAGCAGATGGGCAACTATTCGGCGCCCGGCGGGGCAGCCATGAAGCGGCACCTTCTGGAAATGGAGCGCTGACTTTCTCGCTATTGCGCTCACCTATCGGAGGCATCCATGACGTCGAGAACACTGAACAAGTACAGCCGCACCATCACCCAGGCCGAGTCGATGGGCGGGCCGCAGGCCATGCTGTACGCTACCGGCCTGACCGATGCCGACTTCGACAAACCGCAGGTGGGCATCGCCAGCGTCTGGTACGAGGGAAACCCGTGCAACATGCACCTGGCGGACCTGGCCGCGAAGGTCAGGCAGGGCGTGGTCAAGGCCGGGCTGGTGGGCATGCGCTTCAACACCATCGGCGTGAGCGACGCCATTTCGATGGGCAACGACGGCATGAGCTATTCCCTCCAGTCGCGCGAGATCATCGCCGATTCGATCGAAACGGTCATGGCCGCCCAGTGGTACGACGCCCTGGTGGCCCTGCCCGGCTGCGATAAGAACATGCCCGGCTGCCTCATGGCCATGGGCCGGCTCAACCGCCCGGCGCTGATGATCTACGGCGGCACCATCCGCGCCGGCTGCGTGGAGGGCAAGCCGGTCGACATCGTCAGCGCGCTCGAGTCGTACGGGCAGGTGATGGCGGGCCGCATCACGAAGGAGCAGCGGCGGGCGATTATCCGCGGCGCGTGCCCGGGGCCCGGCGCTTGCGGCGGCATGTACACGGCCAACACGATGGCGTCAGCCATCGAGGTGATGGGCATGTCGCTCCCTTATAGCGCCAGCACGCCCGCCGAGGACCCCGCCAAGGCCGACGAATGCCTTCGCGCCGGGCCGGCCGTTCGCAACCTGCTGGAACTCGATTTGAAGCCGCGCGACATCATGACCCGCGAGGCGTTCGAAAACGCCCTGGTCCTCCTCATGGTGCTGGGCGGCTCGACCAACGCCGTGATGCACCTGATTGCCATGGCCCGGGCGGTGGGCGTGCCGCTTTCGATCGACGATTTCCAGCACACCGCCGACCGCGTGCCGCTGCTGGCCGACCTGCGTCCCAGCGGGCGGTACGTGCAGGAGGACCTGCACCGCGCGGGCGGCACGCCGGCGGTCATCAAGATGCTGCTGGCCGAAGGGCTCCTGTGCGGCGATTGCCCGACCGTCACCGGCCGCACCCTGGCCGAGAACGTGGCCGACCTGCCCGGGCTGGCCGAGGGGCAGGAGATCATCCGGCCGGTCGACCGGCCGATCAAGCCGACCGGGCACATCACCATCCTGCGCGGCAACCTGGCCCCCGACGGCGCCGTGGCGAAAATCACCGGCAAGGAAGGGCTGCGTTTTAGCGGGCCCGCCCGGGTATTCGACTGCGAGGAAGACATGCTCCGCGGGCTGGAGCAGGGCCGCATTCAAAAG
>SKZG01000013.1 GCA_007127495.1 Planctomycetales bacterium | reverse complement strand
CTCGCAAGCAATCTCCGTAAACCGCTCCCGGGCAGCGGCGAGAACAGCTCGCCCTGACGGCTCAGGACCAGAGCTACCGTTTACCCTTTGGCCGATGGCTTTCCATCAGGGCTAGCAACCAATCGCAACACGAACAGGACGTAAACCCATGGCTTCCGATGTGAAACAAGACCAAAACGTTTCCCAGAACCCGAAAATCGAGCGGGACCGGCAACTCATTGTCGACGCCCGCGCTAAGGGCCGCGGCCCACTGCTCGGGGCATTCGTACGCCTGTCCGGGCCGGGATGGCTGCAAAGCGCTATCACGCTCGGCGGCGGCTCGCTTTCGTCGAGTCTGTACTTGGGCGTGCTGGGTGGATTCATGTTCATGTGGTTGCAGCCGCTGGCCATGGTGGCCGGCATCATCATGCTCAGCGCCATCGCGTACGTGACGCTATCGACGGGCAAACGTCCCTTGCGGGCCATCAATGAGCACATCAACCCGGTGTTGGGCTGGGGCTGGTTGCTCGCCTCGATGATGGCGAACCTCGTATGGTCGATGCCCCAGTTTGCTCTGGCCACGGCGGCCTTGCGGCAGAATCTCCTGCCTGGTGTCTTTGGCGAAGAGGCGATGCCGGACGTGCAGGGGCGGATTTATGTCGCCGCCATCATCCTGGTCGTCGCCGTCACGGCCTCGATGCTCTACACGATTGGCGGGAAGGGCATGAAGGCATTCGAGATCGTGGTGAAGTGCATGGTCGGCATTACGGTGCTGTCCTTCGTCGGCGTCGTGACGCGGCTGACCATGACCGGTCAGTTGCCCTGGAACGAGATCTTTGCCGGCTTCGTGCCGAACTTGCGGTTACTCTACGAGCCGACGCCACACCTGACCGCGATGATCGACAACGTCGCCTCGGAATACCAGGCCTTCTGGTCGAACCTGATCGTCGGCCAGCAGCGCGACGTGATGATCAGCGCGGCGGCCACGGCCGTCGGCATCAATATGACCTTCCTGTTCCCGTACTCGATGCTGCGAAAAGGCTGGGACCGCGACTTCCGCGGCTTGGCCATTTTCGACCTTTCGACGGGCCTGTTTTTCCCCTTCCTGTTGGCCACAAGCTGCGTGGTTATCGCCTCGGCGTCGCAATTCCACGCGGAGCCGGGCCTGGGCCTGGTCGAGGAGTTCGACGAGACCGGGCAGCCGGTTGTACCGGCCGCAAACCTGGTCGGAAGTTACGAAGGGCTGTTACGCAGCCGCCTGCGGACGGAACTGGGCGCAGAAGCCATGGAAGCCCTCAGCGAGGAGGAACTTGAGGCGCGCATCGAGCAACTCAGCGATGCCGACCGCCACATGGCCGCCGTACTCGCCCGGCGCGACGCGTTCAACCTGTCCGACTCGCTTTCACCGCTGGTGGGGAGGCAGTTCTCGCATTACGTGTTCGGCATCGGCGTGCTGGGCATGGCTACGGGGGCTGCCACCATGCTCATGCTCATCAACGGCCTCTGCTTCTGCGAACTGCTCAACCGCCCGGCCAGGGGCTGGACCCAACGCGCCGGCTCGCTGATGGTGTGCGTGGGCGTGCTCGGACCGTTCTTCTGGACCGACGCCCAAATGTGGCTGGCCATTCCCACCTCGGTGTTCGCCATGACCCTGCTGCCGTTCGCCTACTTCAGCTTTTACCTGCTGATGAATCAGAGGACGCTGTTGGGCAACGACATGCCGCGCGGGCTGAAGCGTCTGTGGTGGAATACGCTCATGGCCATCGCGGCCGGGCTCGCCGCCGGCGCCAGCCTCTGGTCGCTGTATTCGAGGATTGGCTGGTACGGCTTCGGCCTGGTCGGGCTCGTGTTACTGCTGATGGCCGTTGTTCACGTGGTACGGAAGGCAAATCGGGCGGCTTAGCCCATGGCGTTTCCTCCCCTCGAAAACTGCCGGTTCCTCACCGGTCCGACCGGATCGGGCAAAACCGCCGCAGGCGTGGAGTTGGCGCAGAAGACCGGCGCTGAAATCATCTCGATGGACTCGATGGCCCTGTACCGGGGCATGGACATCGGCACGGCCAAGCCGACCGCGGTGGAACGGGCCGCCGTGCCGCACCACCTGATCGACGTGATCGAGCCGCACGAAGAATACAGCGTGGCGCAGTACGTGGCCGCCGCGCACGAGAAAGTGGCGGAAATCCGCGCGCGGGGCCGCGAGGTGCTGTTCGTGGGCGGTACGCCGCTGTATCTGAAGGCCCTCCTGCGCGGTCTGTTCAAGGGCCCGCCTGCCGACGCGGCCTTCCGGCAACAGCTCCATGAGGAAGCCGCACGGCATGCGCCCGGCCGGCTGCACAACCGGTTGGCCCAGGTGGACCCCGCTGCGGCCGAGCGACTACACCCGAACGACACTCGGCGGATCATCCGCGCCTTGGAGGTGTACGAAAAGACGGGCGAGCTAATGAGCGACTGGCAACAGCAGTTCAACAAGTTGCCCGAGGAAACCGGCAATCGGGTGTACGTGCTCGACTGGCCGCGGCACGAGCTGAACGAGCGGATCGATCGGCGGGTGGACGCCATGTTCGCCGCCGGCCTGGTTGAGGAGGTGCGGGCCCTGATGACCCGCGACCCGCCGCTGAGCAAGACCGCGCGCCAAGCGGTTGGCTACCGGGAGGTGATCGAGCACTTCGAAGGCGTCCGCGGCCTCGACGAGACCATGGCCCTGGTGAAACAGCACACACGCCAGCTTGCCAAGCGGCAGAGCACGTGGTTCCGCGGCCTGCCGGAAAGCCGTTACGTGTCCATGGGCAGTCTGCTGGCCGGGGGCTTGGCCCAATGCCACTTTTAGCGGAGCGGCGCGAGCCGCCCGGTTTTCCTTGACAATACGCCGGCTTGACAATACGCCGGCTTGACAATACGCCGGCTTGACAATACGCCGG
>SKZG01000530.1 GCA_007127495.1 Planctomycetales bacterium | reverse complement strand
TTCCCTGCGCTCCTGTCTCTCTTGGCCCGCGGCCCGTTGACGTCGCGCACCCGCAGGTGCCCGACTCTCAATGCCTCGGGGAGGAAAAAACTGCTAGGGCAACCGCCCGTAGCGGGAAAAGGCGAAGACGATCGCGGCGGAACGATACTGATTCGACCGGCTCGGGTCAAGACGAATGACGAAATTGCCTTTAGGAAGGGCAAGAAGAATGCGCAATGCAGGAAAGCGAGGCGCCGCGAGTCCAAGTCACGGCTTCGGCGTGGGCATGGGGGCGTTGAGCGCCTCGCGCCAGGCGAGCATTTTGGCGTGAAGCCGGTCGCGCCGCTGGGGCAGTTCGGCGGCCAGGTTGTGGCGTTCGCCCAGGTCGTCGGCCAAGTTGTACAGTTCCAGCCGTCCGTCCTCGAAGAACTCGATGAGCTTCCAGTCGCCTGCCCGCATGGCCGCCGCGGGCGTCAGGCGCCAGCGCTGCCCCGGCAAATATCCTTGCAGGTAGCCGGGAAAGTGCCAGTAGATGGCTTCCCGGTCGAGCTTCCCCTCGCCGCCGGACCGGAGCAGCGGCAGGAAGCTGCGGCCGTCGAGGACGTGGTCGGGTGCGGCTTCCGCGCCGGCAACGTCCAGGAACGTCGGGTAGAAGTCGACGTGCTGCACCGGCTCGTGGCACACGCTGCCCGGCTCGACGACGCCCGGCCACCGGACGATGAGCGGGACGCGCACGCCCCCTTCGTACAACATGCCCTTTCCGCCGCGCAGGGGGTGCGAGCTGGAGTAGCGCTGGTGCTGGCCGTTATCGGAATAGAAGATGACGATGGTGCGGCGGTCGAGTTCCATCTCCTCCAGCGCCGCCAGGATGCGTCCCACGCCCTCGTCGAGACTGTGGATCATCGCCGCGTAAACCGGGTGGCTGTGGTGCTCGCCGGCCGGGCGGTTCTCGTACTCGGCAATATCGTCGGCCTTGGCCTGGATCGGCGTGTGCGGAGCATAGTGAGCCAAATAGATGAAGAACGGCCGCTCGCGGTGCGCGCGCATCAACCCGATGGCTTCCTCGACCAGCCGGTCGGTCAGGTACTCGCCTTCCGGCCCATCCTCAAGGTGCGGGTTCCGGTAGGGCACGAAGTAGCCGCCCGGCGGCGTGCCAGCGTGGAACCCGGCAATGTTCACGTCGAAGCCCTGCTGCTCGGGCCCATGTGGCGGGGGATCGCCCAGGTGCCACTTGCCGACGTGGCCGGTGAAATAGCCCGCCTCGCGCAACCGCTCGGCCCAGGTGGGAATATCGAGGGAAAGTTTCGTTTGATTGGGTGGGGGAATCAGCTTGCGATGTTCCGCCCTGCCGCGCTCGCCGCTGCCGACGGTATAGACGCCGTGCCTCGGCGTGTACTGCCCGCTCAGCAGGCACGCGCGCATCGGCGCGCAGTTTGGGCTCGCGTACCCCGCAGTGAACCGCATGCCACCTGCCGCGAGCGCGTCCAGGTGCGGCGTCCGATGGAAATCGCTGCCGTAGCAGGCCAGGTCGGTCCAGCCCAGGTCGTCGGCGACGATGAACACGACGTTCGGCGGCCGGTCCTCCGAGTAGGCAGAACAGGCCGTCAGAAAGATCAACGCGGGAACGACAGGCCACTTAGTCATGGTATCCGGGCTCCGGTGGAAAGGGAAAGGTCGTTCGCCGGCTGGTCACCGGCGTGGTCCAGGGTACGAGGAACCGTAGCCTGTCACGGGCTTGGGGCGCGCCCAGCACCCCAGCGGAACGGCAAACGTGCGTATTGTATAGGCTCTTCCGTTTCTAGTGCAGGCCTCTTCATTGTAGTAGGCACACGCCGTGTGCGGTCCCTGAAACAGAAGCTGTCTGCACCTAGAAACGGAAGAGCCATTGTATAACACTTGGAAGCCGGACTCGTCAAGCGTTTGATACCCAGCGCAGTGGGTCGCGCTCGCGGTGTGCGGCCCACATCTCGATGTCCGGGAATTGCTCACTCAGCATACCGGCCAAAGCCTCGATGGCGAACCGCTCGCTGGCGAAATGGCCTGGCAGCAATAGCGTGATGCCGGCCGCTTCGGCCTCCAGGCAGGTGTGGAAGCGGGCCTCGCCCAGTAGGAGGCAATCGCAGCCGGCGTCGATGGCCGGACGCAGCAAGTCGTCGGCCGCGCCGCAGGCGATGCCGGCCAGTCGCACCCTGTGCTTCGGATCGCCGACCAGGGCGATTCGCTCAATGGCGAGAAACGCCTTGGCCCTTTCCGCCAGTTCCGACAGGGGCACGGGCTCTTCAAGCCACCCGGTGCGGCCGGCGCCCAACGCGCCCTCGCGCGGCACGAGCGGCCCGACTCCGCGCAGGCCGAGTGCCCGCGCCAGGCGCTGGTTGATCCCCTCGGCGGCCGAATCGAACGCCGTGTGCGCGCTGTACACCGCCACGCCCACGGCGATCAGTTCCAGCAGCATCGCACCGGCGGTCGTGTCGGTGGTAATCTGCCGGACGGGCCGGAACGGCAACGGGTGATGGACCACCACGAGGTCGGCCTTGTGCTCCACCGCCTCGGCCACGGTGGGCGGCGTGAGCGTCAGGCAGGTCATCACCTTCGCGACGGGGCGCCGGCGGTCGCCGACGAGCAGGCCGACGTTGTCCCAATCCTCGGCCAGAGCCGGCGGGGCGAGGGTTTGCA
This sequence comes from Planctomycetales bacterium, assembly GCA_007127495.1. Classification (GTDB taxonomy): domain Bacteria; phylum Planctomycetota; class Planctomycetia; order Pirellulales; family Thermoguttaceae; genus PWXP01. The sequence continues at coordinate 245 of SKZG01000530.1, read as the reverse complement.
GTACGCGAATCAAATCAGAGACTGTCGACATGGAGATTGCCTATGGGAACGAGCCAATGCACCTTGAGATGACTCCATGAGACTGCTACGATTCGAGTTCCTTCCGAACGGACGCAAGGGGAGTGGTTGGCGCATCGCCCTCTTCCGCCTTGGCAGTTCGTAGGTCTTTCAGGTCGTCTAAGTCATGAAGGTGCTCCTGAATAATCAGGAACTCTTCATAAGGCAGAATGACAAAGGCCTTCTTG
>SKZG01000398.1 GCA_007127495.1 Planctomycetales bacterium | reverse complement strand
AGCTGGAATACCGGATCATCGACGGCATGGCGCTCAGCGAGCTGATGGTAGATATTTTTCACCACCTTGGCTCGCGGGTCATAACTCTTATAGACGCGGTGTCCGAAGCCCATCAGGCGGAACGGATCGTTGGGGTCCTTGGCGCGATCAATGTATTTCCCCAGGTTTCCACCGTCCTGTTGAATCTGCTCAAGCATCTTAATGCATGCTTCGTTGGCCCCGCCGTGCAGGGCGCCCCAGAGGGCGTAAATGCCGGACGAAATGCTCGAAAACAAGTTCACTGTGCTGGAACCAACCATGCGAACGGCCGAGGTGCTGCAGTTCTGCCCATGGTCGGCATGGAGCACCAAAAGGGCGTTCAGCGCGACCACGAAATCGGGGTCGACGTGGTATCGCTCGCTTGGCACGGCAAACATCATGTTCAGGAAGTTCTGCCCGTAGGAAAGGTGGTTCTGCGGATAAATGAACGGCTGCCCAATCGACTGCTTGTAGCTGAATGCGGCGATGGTTGGCATTTTGGCCATGATGCGATGGATGGCCAGCTCGACTTGCGCGGGATCACCCGGTTCGAGAGAGTCGGGCGAGTAAATGGCCAGTGCCCCAACCACCGAGCCGAGGATCGCCATGGGATGGGCCTCGGGCGGGAAACCGGAGAAGATCATTTTCATTCCCTCGTGCAGCATCGTATGGGAGCGGATGTTGCGTCGGAACTCCTCGAGCTGCTCGCCGGTGGGCAATTCGCCGTAGATTAACAGGTACGCCGTTTCGGTGAAATCGCATCGCTCAGCGATTTCTTCCACACGATACCCCCTATAGCGAAGTATACCTTGTTCCCCATCAATGTAGGTAACTTGGCTCTTCGTCGCGCCTGTATTCGCGAAACCATCGTCCAGGGTGATGTAACCCGTATCACGATACAGCTTGGTAATATCGATGGCGCGGTTGCCCTCGGTGCCGACCAGAACGGGCAGTTCGAACTCGCCATTTTCAAGGGTCAGTTTTGCGTTTGTCGTCATTGCTTACTCCTTCGACGCGTATGGGGAGGGACTCTCTCTGCGTCAGCGCAGCCCCAAGAACATACCAAAGTTTGGGCTCGCGGCAAAGTAGCCCGGCACAGGTTCCCATGAAACAGGTTTCGGACCGGATCCCTTGAGAAATGCCACAAAATGGGGGGGCAGAACTCTAGACGCAGGGGTTCTCGTAGTCCTCGCCCGGTGGATGTAGCCGCTGATAGCACTGATAGGTGTGCTTCATCAGCTTGGCGGCCAGGGCGGCGGCCATAGCGAGCCAGCCCCTTTTTCCGTCCAGGAAAGCGCGTTGGCGGATGCCATGTCGATAGAATACTTCCAGCGGCGCGAGGAGAATCGCCCGCGGCGTGCCTCCGCGATGCTCTCGCCCGAACGTTCTCTCGGCATACCGCAAGTGGCGCATGAACATGTCGCGAAGATCGGCATACATATCGTGCCGGCAAATGCCCGCGAGCTTTCCGACCCGGCCGGTGACGACCACCCGATCGTGATAGAGTCCGGCCTTGCCTTCCAAGTGCGACTTTTCCGCACGAAAGAGGCGCGTTCGCCACTCCGGCTGATACATGTGATGCAGCCAGCCGCCGAGAAACCAAACCTTGCGATTGAAGGCCCACCCGTCGTATTTGGGGTCATCGTCCAAGATGGCCTTCCTCACCGACTCGCGCAGGTCGTCTTCGAGGGATTCATCCGAATCCAATAGAAGCACCCACCGGGCGGGCACTGCCTGGGCGATGGCAAATTCCTTTTGCTTGAGCGGACCGGGCCACGGGCGCTCGATCACGATACATCCGAAATCTCGGGCGAATTCCAAGGTGCCGTCCGTCGAGCCGGAATCGACTACGATGATTCGCTCAGCCAAGTCTTCCACGGAGGCGAGAACCCTTGGCAAGGTGCGGATACTGTCCTTCGTCGTAATGGCCACGGCAAGACGCACCATTGCCTGCGAGGCATCAGACGTCGAACCGGTGTCGGGTTGTTGTGGGGCAGTGCTATTCATGCGATCGGCTCGTTTTCGCCTTTCGTGACCGTTCACGGGCCGGCCGGGGAGTGGCCTGTTTTTCGGCCGACCGGAGCGATTTTTGGGAACATACCCCGGCACAACGGGATTGGATTGCACGGCGGATTGTAGCCAGATCGAAATCGCGGAACAATAGCGATTAACATGCCCCTACGGGGTGGGGTAAATTCGGGTTGACTTGGTGGGCCTATTTCGGGGACGATTCAAGGTGATGAAAACCGCCTCGATCATATCGCGCACGACGGGGGTTGGGCTGGACCGCGATTCCCGCTTGCTCGCCGATGCGCTGGCGCATCTTGGAATCCGAGCCGAGCACTTCCGGCCGAATCACGTGGTGCACGCGCTCCTGCGACGCGGAAGAATCCGTCACTACTTTCACTTAGAACGGATGTATCCGCTGTGGCGTTATGTTCCCGGCGTCCACTTCTTGATCCCGAACCAGGAACGCTATCCCCGACGCCTGGTCGGACGACTGAAAGGAGTCGATACCGTCTTGTGCAAGTCGCGCCATGCGTGTGACATCTTTTCCCAACTGCACCCTGATACACGCTATCTAGGATTCACCTCGGAAGACCATCTGGCGGTGGACGCCGTAACCGACTATGGCCGTTTTTTCCACCTTGCGGGGAAGAGCACTCTCAAAAACACATCGTGCGTTCTCGGCTTATGGAGAGAACACCCGGAGTGGCCCCCGCTAACGCTCGTTCAACACCCGCGCAATGCCCCGAAAACCGTGCCGAGCAATGTCCGATTGATTGCGGACCATTTGCCGGATACTGAGTTATGCCGCCTGCAGGGGGAATGTGGAATCCATCTCTGCCCATCGCTTTCAGAGGGATGGGGGCACTACATTGCCGAGGCGATGTCGTGCCGGGCGGTAACCGTCGTGACCGATGCCCCCCCCATGAATGAACTGGTGCAGTGTACTCGGGGTGTTACGGTTTCCTACTATCGAACGGAGCCTCGGCACCTTGGCACCAACTATTTTGTTGACCCTGCCCTTCTGGGCCAGACCGTCGAACGGCTGATCCGAATGCCACACCAGGATCGGGAAAGGCTAGGCAACGCCGCGAGGCAATGGTTTGAAAAGAATCATCAGGCATTTCTTCGCAACCTATCTGCCGTACTATGCCCCACGAAACAGTGAGCTTGCCGCCTGCATTCCCGTCCATGCGGAACCCGCAGGTGATCATCCCCAACTTGAACCGTCGTTTTTCCGGCATTACGTCCACGGTGGCGCGGTTGCTGCCGCATCAGGCCTGCGAGCTTCGGATCGCCAGCGTTGGCTACCGTATCCCTTGCGAAATCGCCCGTCTCCGTTGGCGCGATGTCATCGGAATCACGCGTACGGCGCTTCCCGGCGGCCGCCCTCGTTTGTTTCACGCCAGACGCAACAATGAGATGCTGGTGGGCTTCATTTTGAAGTACCTACTAGGCTGTAAGCTGCACTTGATGTTCACCTCCACGGCCCAGCGTCATCATAGCCGCTGGACCCGTTACCTGTACCGGCGGATGGACACCCTTTTGTCCACGTCGCCCAGGGCTGCATCCTACCTGGCGCGCCAGCCCGATGCGATCATTCCGCATGGGGTCGATACGCAGGTTTACCACCCGGCAGAGGATCGAGCGGCTGCGTGGCGCGAGAGCGGCTTGCCCGGTTGCCGGGGCATTGGCGTCTTTGGCCGTGTCCGCCCCCAAAAGGGCCTGGAAGACTTCGTCTCGGCCCTTTGCCAAGTGCTGCCGGCGCACGCCGGCTGCACGGCGGTCGTCATTGGCGAAACGACTCCCAAATATCGGCCGTTCGTCCGCCGCCTGAAGCAGCGGGTCGAGGCGCACGGCCTGCAAGACCGCTTCTGCTGGCTGGGCCAGGTTCCCTTCGCCGATCTGCCGGCCTGGTTTCGCCGCATGTCGTTGGTGGCGTGTGTGCCGCATAACGAAGGCTTTGGCCTCACCTGCCTCGAAGCCATGGCCAGCGGCACGCCCGTCGTGGCCACGCGCACCGGCGCTTTTGAAATGATTATTCGCGAGGGTATGGATGGGATGCTTGTGCCATGTGCCAACCCACAAGCCCTGGAGCGGGCCTTCCACGGCATGCTCAAAGATCCCGCCCGCTTGGACCGGATGGGGCAAGCGGCTCGCGCGCGCGTTTGCGAGTCGTTCAGCATCGCCCGGGAAGCTCGTGAACTGAATCGCGTGTACCGGCAGGCTCTTGGGGTTGTGTGACCGTCCTCCGTGAACGGCGTTCTTCGCGTAAACTCTGGACGGCCTGAACGAAATCGGTTACCGTAGCAATAACCACCCAAAAACAGAAGAGGCGACATTCCCCGTGAGAAATACAAGTGCCTCAAGTTCGGTACAACACACGCAGAAGACGGGAGCAAGGGTCCGCGCCTGGACACCTCGGTTCTGGAACGGGATGAACGCCTCGGGCTGGTTCAGCCTGCTGGCCCGGAACCGTTTCGCCATTGGCCCAACCCGTTGGGGCATGGCATCGATCATCACCCTGTTCGCGCCCTGCAATGTATTTTTTTCGATGCTCCAGCGAGCCCGGTTCGGCCGGAGAATTTCCCAGACCAGACTGGCCGATGATCCGGTATTCGTTGTGGGGCATTGGCGGAGCGGCACGACCTATCTCCACGAGCTTCTGGTGCGCGATACGCGGTTCACCTACCCGGGCACGTACGACGTTTTCGCGCCGAATCACTTCCTGGCGTCCGGGGCAGTCATCAAGCCCTGGGTGAAGTATTTGCTCCCGGCCACCCGGCCGATGGACAACGTGGCGGCGGGTTGGGAGCGACCGCAGGAGGACGAGTTCGCCCTTTGCAGCCTTGGACTCCGTTCACCTTACTTGACGATTGCCTTTCCGAACCTTCCCCAGGATGCCGAATATCTCGATTTGACCGGCATTCCGGACGAGGCACTCGCCCGGTGGAAGGAGCGATTTCTCTGGTTCCTGAAATGCCTGACCATTCGCGATGCGAAACGCATCGTCCTCAAATCGCCGCCGCACACCGCCCGGATCCGCGTCCTCATGGAGATGTTTCCCCGCGCCCGATTCATCCACATTACGCGCGACCCGTACGTGCTGTTTCCTTCCACGATCAATCTCTGGTCGGCGTTGTACCGGGACAATGGACTTCAAACCCCGCGTTTCCAGGGCATCGAGGAACAGGTGTTCAGCACCTTCTGCCGCATGTATGAGGCGTTTGAGCGCGACCGTCCGAGCATCCCGTCCAGTCAAATAGCCGACGTTCGCTACGAGAAGCTGGTCGCAGATCCCATGGCCGAGATGGAGCGACTGTATCGCGAACTCGACCTGGGTGACTTCGACGAGGCACGGTCGGCCCTGGAGCCGTTTGTCGGTCAACAGCGCGAGTACAAGACCAATCGCTATGAGATCGCCCCCGAACTGCGCCGGGAAATCTCGCGCCGATGGCGATTCTACTTTGAACGCTACGGCTATCCAATCCAGGACGACCCGCAACACGAAAAGGCGCCATCGTAGAGCCCGCCGCTTTCGGGCGCTACGGGCCTCCGGGGATTTTCTTGCCCTGCAATTGGTACACGTAAGCGAGGACCTCGGCCACGGCGGCGTATTTGTCGGACGGGACGGGCTGGTTGATTTCGACGTCGCGGTACAGAGCCTGGGCAAGCGGCTTTCGCTCGACGACGGGAATGCCTTTTTCCAGGGCAAGTTGGCGGATTCGCTTGGCCAGCACGCCGGCGCCCTTGGCCACGACCACGGGCGCCGCCATCGTTCGGGGCTCGTATTGAATGGCCACGGCCAGTTCGGTCGGGTTGGTCACCACGACGTCGGCCTTCGGCACGGCGCCTTCGAGCCGCTGTTTGGCCAGCTCGCGCTGCACCTGGCGACGACGCGCGAGCACCTGCGGATTGCCCTCCAGGTTCTTCATTTCTTCGCGGACCTCCTGGGGGGTCATGCGCAGATCCTGCTCATGTTTCCACTTCTGAAAAGCGAAGTCCAGCAGTGCCAGAACGAACAGGGCAGCGGCGATCTTAATGGAAGTCCATAGAAGAATATGCACCACATAGTAGGCCGCCTGCGGAACCGCCAAGGCCGTTAGCCCCACGATGACGTCGCGCTCCGAGTAGAGACTTGCCAGCGCTACGGCCGCAATCACGGCGATTTTGAAAATGCCGAACAGCAACTTTACCACATTCTGCAGCGATACCAACCGGCCGAAGCCCTTGATCGGGTCGAGCCGCGTGATATCCGGCGCAAGCTTGCTCGGTAAGAACAGAAACCCCATTTGAAGAACATTAGCGGCGACCGCCACCAGTAGCATGGCCCCCATGATTGGAAGGACTTGCCAACTCAGCGGCGCCATGACGCCATTCCAGGCACTAATCGCGCCTTCCGTGTCCATGTCCAGGCGATGCACACTAGCGAGTTGTTGCCGGGTGAAAGCGCCGAGGAACTCGACGAGGCCGCCGCCGAGGGCCATCAGCACCAAGAGCCCAAGCAGGAGGATCGCAGCGGAGCTGAGGTCCTGGCTCTTGGCAACCTGCCCCTCCTCGCGCGCCTTCTGGCGTCGATGCGGCGTGGGTTCTTGCGACTTGTCGCCTTCGGGACTCGGCATAGTGGAGTTTTCGTTGCGTAGACTGGATCGACAAAGAATCGCTAACCGGCATACCAGCCATCGGTTAGGGCGTCGAGCACTGTTTCCAGTGCGGGTTCGATCTGACTCTGGAATGCCCAAATGGCCGTACCGAGCGTCGCCCCCAGAATGGCGAATGTGAGCATTGCGTTCATACCAAAGCCGACCATGAGGATATTCAACTGCGGCAACGTTCTGCTGATCAGCCCTAAGACCAGTGTGGAAAGCAGGAGCGCAACGACCAGCGGCATGGCTGCCCGAATGCCTAGCATAAAGCTCTGGGCAACCAAGGTCACGAACGCATCCGCCAGCGTACTGGGGATACTGCCGCCGCCCGGTGGAAGGGCTGTGAAGGTGTCCAGCAGCGCGGCCATCACCATACGGTGGCCGCCGATGCACACAAACACGGCCAGCGCCATAAGGAACAGCAATCGGGAGAACAACGGCACCTCGGCGTCCATGGTGGGGTCAAACACGTTGGCCATCATGAGGCCGCCCAAGCGGCCGATCAGTTCGCCGGCAACCTGAATTCCCGAAAACAAAATGACCATGCCCAATCCCAGGCACAGTCCTACCAGGAGTTCCGCGGCCAAGTAAACCAAGTAGTTCAGCGTCGTGCCCGGATGAGCAAACACCACGTCCCATTGGGTGGGCAAGATCAGCAGCGCGATGGCGAATGCGAAAAGTGCCCGCACTCGGGCCGGAGCGTCCTTCGCACCGAAGATGGGCGCGGTCATTGCCAGCCCGCTCACACGGGTAAATACCAGAGTGAACAAGAGGAACTTTTCAACGCCCAGCGATTGGAGCCACAGCATGACGATTTTGCCGGAGAGTTATTCCTCGCAAGGGTAGACCCCGGAAGACGATTCAGAATCGGGTGGGAATTCGGATGATCAGGTCGGTGGAGTACTCGATCATGCGGGCAACAAGCCACGGGAGTGTCAGGCTCAGTGCAACGACCATGGCCACGATCTTCGGCACGAACGCGACCGTTTGCTCCTGAATTTGTGTGAGGGCCTGGAGCAGCCCGACGAGCAGCCCCGCAGCCATCCCGGCCAGCAGCACCGGCGAACTGATCAGGAGAGCCGTCAGCAGGGCTTCCCGCCCGAGATCGATCGCGTTTTGTGGTTCCATGGTAATGACACACGAAGAAAAGGATTGTGAACCGCGCAGGGGCTTCGCCTGACGAGTTGCTATGAAACAAACGGTTGAAAACTCTCCATGAGCATGCCGACCACCAGGTGCCAGCCGTCCACCAAAACAAAGAGCAGAAGCTTGAACGGCATGGAGATAATGACGGGCGGGAGCATGAGCATTCCCATGGACACCATCACGGCCGCGATGACCATGTCGAGTATCACAAACGGGAGGTAGATTTGGAATCCGATGAGGAAGGCCGTTTTCAATTCGCTCAACATAAAGGCCGGCACCAGGGCTTGCAGCGGCACCTCATTGTAGTCGTTGGGCACCGGTTGGTCGGGCATGTATTGGAGAAACAGGTGAACGTCGTCACTATTGCCGGTCCGGGCAATCTGCATGCTCATGAATCGCCGCACGGGTTCCACGCCGGCGTTCCAAGCTTGTTCCAGCCCGATCTCCTTATTCGTGTACGGGACAATCGCTTGATCGTATACCTGCTTCCATACGGGCGTCATGATGAGCAGCGTGATGAACAGCGCCAAGGCGGTGATGACCTGACTCGGCGGGAGTTGCTGCGTTCCAACGGCCTGGCGAAGCAGCCCCAGCACGACAACGATGCGCACAAAACACGTGGTCATCAGCAACACGGCCGGGGCGAGGCTGAGCACGGTCAGCAGGAGCATAACCTGGATGGCCGAACTGAGCCCCTCGGGGCTGGTCCATTGCTCCGGCCCGCCGGCGAGGCCCTCGGGCAGTTCAAGGCTCATGGGGGCGTTGGCGGTCTCCTGCGCGGCCGCAGGGACAAGCATGACAAGGCACGTCAGCGCGACGGCCAACCAAGCCAGCCCTCTCCGGGTTGGACTATTTCGCCAGGAATCGAGAGCCGGCCGCGAATCCCGATGGGACGGTTCATCGTTCTGTTGGCGCGGCGGCGCTTGCCTGGACAACCGAGGGCTAGCTCGCATAGCTGCTTTCCCCGTCATGAGTGAATTGCCGAAGTGCGCGACGGAACGTGGCGGACGAGCTGTGCGGCCGCATTTGCTCACATAGGCCGGCCAGGCGGTCCACTTCCATCGGATCGGTGATTTCGGTCAAGGTTTTCGCGGCGTCCGGCGTCACGGAAACGAGCAGGAGCTTGTTCCCGCAACGCACCAGATGCACCTGCTGCCGACCGGCTAGCGGAACCCGGCCGAGCACCTCAACCACTTGGCGAGGCAGAAGGGTGGACCCGCCAGGGGCGGCGCGACGCATTCCCCAAGCCACCACGAGGAAGATTCCTAGCACGATGCAAAGGCCACTGACAACGGTTACCATCGACGCCGGGCCGCCTACCCGGCGACGAGGGCTTTCCGAGCCTTCTCCGCCGGGCGGTTGTAGGGGCAGCGCATCGCGCGGCTCCGCGAGCGGCAAAGCCGCGTCCGCCGATGGCGACGTCGCCAGTGAGGAGGAGTCTTCAAATACGACTTGGTCAGCCTGCGTGTGGTATCCGCCGGTCCATGCCCGGTCGCCATGAGGGTTCTTCGCCGGCGCGGGCACGCCCGATGAGCCGCTCACCACCACATTGCCCGCCTCGACCGCTTCGCTCTCATCGAGGGTACGGCGGGGCGGAATCGCGGGTAGCGAAAGCAGTTGGGGTGGTGCGGTATCCTGCAGATACCCGGACGATTCCAGTGACTCGGACCGAGATCCTGCCGGCGCATCGTCCGACGGCATCGTCAGATATTGCTGCGCGAGCGATTGCTGCTCAGCGTCCCAGTCCAATCGTGCGGGCGGGGCGGGGTATTGGGGAGATTGCCCGACTTGAGCAAAAAGGCCGCTCGCCGCGGTAGCGATCCAACATGCAAGTACAATACGTGCGATGGGAGGCATCCTTGCACTCCAGGGTTTCTAGGAAGCCGCGCCGACACCGGCAATCAACTCTGCAATGCGAACACAGAAGCTATCATTGAGCACGAGCACTTCACCGCGGGCAACGAGCCTTTCGTTCACATACACGTCGACTGGGTCGCCGGCCAGCTTGTCGAGCGGTACAACCGAGCCTTTACGGAGTCTCAGTACGTCTTCCAGATACATGTGGGTCCGTCCGAGTTCGATCTTCAGGTCGAGTTCCACGTCGCGAATCAGGTCGAGCGTGGCGGCCTCCGTGGATGCAGGCGCCCCGGGGAACTCCTCGAGCCGAAACGCCGCGACACCCTGCGGCAAATCGCGCGACCCACCCGAGTCGAGCGACTGAATAGCCCGCTCAGCCTGGTCCAGCAGGTAGTCGACGTCTTGTCGCGCCACGTCCTCCTCACCATCGACGGCCATAGCAGGATGCGCCTGCTCCGACTCCGGCGTTGATGCCGGTCGCGCGGCATCGGGCGCGTTGCTTGCTTGGTTCAGCAATTTCTCGATCTCGTGTTGGGCAAGCGGTCTATCGGCGTCGGGCGTTGCGGTTTCCACCGCTGGATTCGACGAAGCGGATCCGGATTGATAGGCAGCTTTTCCCAGCAAGGCTTCGATCTCGTCCTGGTCGAGCGCCTGGTCCTCGGGGGTAGCGGCGCCGGCTTTCGGCACGGCTTCCGACTGGCCGGCTGGGGCGCTTTTCGGCTTGGCCTGATTGATCAGTCGCTCGATTTCGTCTTGATCCATCAAGTTATCGTCGGGCATAGGAGTCCATTCCTGCCGGCTTGGCCGGCTTCATTGCTCGATGAAGGAGAAGTCGCTGAAAATGACTCCGCGCAACAGGGGCTTCCCCAGCACGCGATTGCCTCTCTCCAGAACCCTTCTTCGGATCAACCCTAACTGGGCCTCGGTCAGGTCGGTTATTTCGGCGGTGCGTATAGTAACGATAACCTGCTCTCGAAAGCGATGCCGATTTTCCTCGAATCGGCGAAAGAAGTCGGCCTCGTCGTTCAGGGCGATGGTTCCGTACAGTTGGAAATCGATCCGGAGCGTGGAATTGGACACCGGCTGGAACGCGGTCACACTGAACTCCCCCAGACGGACCTCGACCTGATCTACCGTCTCCTGGGATGTATGACGCATCTCCAAGGAGGGGGCTCTGCCAGTTTCCGGATCGATCCCGAGCGTCGCACCGGCCATGGACGCCGTTTCCGAGGAACTCGGGATATAGAAATAAGCCACCGCGCATTCAAGGGCAATTACTACGGTAATGAATACCGCTGCCTTGACTTTTCCGAGGCCTCCCCTAGGAGCGGGGTATTCTTGCTCGCCGGTCAAGTCGTCATTCGGGTGGAATCCGGGGT
>SKZG01000384.1 GCA_007127495.1 Planctomycetales bacterium | reverse complement strand
TGCGTGCTGCTGGCCGCGGCGGCCGTCGCGGGGCTCCTCTGGGGCGTGCTGCGGCTGAGCGAGCGCCGCGCCGCGTTCGTTTCGGCCGTTACCCACGAGCTGCGCACGCCCCTGACGACCTTCAACCTGTACGCTGAAATGCTGGCCGACGGCATGGTGACCGACCCGTCGCAGCAGGCCGAGTATCTCGTGACGCTGCGGCGGGAGGCGGGGCGGCTGATCCACCTGGTCGAGAACGTCTTGAGCTACACCCGGCTCGAACGCGGCCGGCCCGACCGACGCACCGAGCGGCTTACAGCCGGCGAACTGCTCGACCGCGTGGCGCCCCGGCTGGCCGACCGCGCCCGGCAGGCGGGCATGGAGTTGGAAACCGACCTGCCGGATTCGGTGAAGCAGGCGGTGCTGCGGACCAACGCAGGCGTGGTCGAACAGATTCTGTTCAACCTGGTCGACAATGCGTGCAAGTACGCCCGCACGGCCGACGACCGGCGTATTCACCTGGCCGCGGCGCTCGGCGGCGGCCGACTGGAGCTGCGCGTTCGCGATCACGGGCCGGGCATCGCGCCGGTGGCCGCGCGGCGGCTGTTTCGCCCGTTCTCGAAGTCGGCCTCGGAGGCGGCCGAGTCGGCCCCAGGCGTCGGCCTGGGGCTCGCGCTGAGCCGTCGCCTGGCACGAGAACTGGGCGGCGACTTGCGCTGGGAAGCCGGCTCACTCCAGGGCAGCACATTCGTGCTGAGCTTGCCCGCGGACGCGTGCAATGAAGCGGCGGCGCTGAGCGTGGCAAAATTCCGAACGTTGGCTCTTCCGTTTCTGCTGCCGGGCTTACTGTGCGCGGGCGCCTGGACGTCCATTCAGGTCCTCGGCCTGTAAGGTCGCAGGCGGTTTGCTCTGTGCCGTCGCGATGCATGCTGCTGCCCGCACGATCCATACAACGCGACGAAATGGGCGGTGAGTCCAAGACTCTGCGCAAACAACACTGAGATTTGTCGCATACGGTCGCCAAAACTCCTATATTTTGAAGAGACCCGGCTTACTCAATGTTGCGGGGTTGCCACCAGGGGAGGCCGAATAAGCTATCGGAGGCTCGCGACCACTGTGCAGGGTTGCTGCAGTTATCGTCGGAATAGTCAACCAGCAAAGCTCTCGAAGTCCCCGATCCCGGAGGTTCATGATGGCGAGAATCCTATTGCTCAATTCGAACCGTTGCAAGCAGCCGTGGCCAGTGATGCCGTTCGGCCTATGTTGTGTGGCGACCGCGTGCAAAAGAGCCGGCTTTCAGGTCCGCTTGGTGGACCTGTGTTTCTCTACGAATTGCACGCGCGACATCGTTCGCGCTGTGGATACCTTTCAGCCGGATGTCGCAGGCGTTGGGATACGGAATATCGACACCGGCAATGGCTTGACGAACCGGTTCATGTTGGACGAGGTGAGCCGCGACGTCGTCCAACCCTTGAAGGCGGCGTTTTCCGGGCCAATCGTGATCGGAGGCCCCGCTGTGGGCATCAGCGCCGAAGCCATGCTCGATTTCTTCGACCTGGAATACGCTGTCCGCGGCGATGGAGAACCGGCGATCGTCGAACTCGTTAGAAGAGTTGCTGCCAAGCAATCCCTTCAAGATTCGCCAGGAATAGTGATACGTGGGGAAGGAAAGACACTTCACGCGATGCCGCCGTGCCGTGCAGCGGACTTGGATACACCGCTTATCGAAAGCCTCGGACAATACATCGATTACCGTCGCTATGCGCGCTACGACTCCCCGATTCAGATTCAAACGAAACGTGGTTGTGCGTTACACTGCTCGTACTGTACTTACAACCGCATTGAGGGACATGTGTATCGTCTGCGCGACGTCGAGCAGGTTGTCGATGAGATCGAAAGGCTTACCGCAGAGACGGGTATTGACCACGTTGAGTTTGTGGACAGCACCTTCAACGTCCCCTTGGACCACGCCAAGGCGGTGCTCCGTGCGCTCATTCGCAAAGGATTACGACTTCGCTTGCGAACCATGGGGCTGAATCCTTGTGCGGTGGACGAAGAACTCCTGGATTTGATGAAGACCGCGGGGTTTGCGGATGTAGACCTTGGCGCCGAATCGGGGTGCAACGAGACCCTGAGCGGTTTGGGCAAGAACTTCGGAGCCAACGACGTGTTGCAGGCGGGGGAGTTACTCCGCCGCTGGAACATTCCCACGACTTGGTATCTGCTCTTCGGTGCACCCGGCGAAACGCCGGAAACCGTGACGGAAAGCTTGGCAACTATTACGCAGGCTGCGGGCAACAATAACCTTATATGCGCGGGCATTGGTATTCGTGCCTACAAGGGTTCCCCAATCGCCGAAAGTATGCGCCGCGCAAACTCACAATGTTCAGAAGACGACTTCCTCCGTCCGGTCGATTACCATCCTGAGCGTATCACGCTGGAAGAAATCAAACGTCTGGTCCAGCTCGCACGGTTCCAGCATCCCAATATCTTCATCACGCCCGATGATCAAACATTTCCGCTTTTCCTTCAGGCGCTGGGCGTCTTTCTGCTACGAGTCTTTGGCTCACGGCAACCGATCTGGAAATGGTTCATACTGTTACGCAAGCTCGAAATGGTACTAGGGATCAATCGCGTCAAATACTGGTTATGGCTGCTCAGGAACAAGGGGCCGGCAACCTCGAAGCAAGAAGAGCTTTCGTGAGATCCAAGAACGAAGCATGTATGGAACAATCGCCAGTAGCCGAACTGGGACATCTCCGACACCAATTCAAATGCAGCCGGATCGTCGACTCGCTGCCCGCCCGCGATGCCGCGCCTCGCTACAGCCCCATGCCCCCTCAGTCTTCGAACCGCAAACGGTGAGCGCGTCGTTACCAACTCGTTACACCGCTCCCGCCCGGGCGGACGCGTGCCAGATTGCCAAACCGGCCGACCGATGCTAGAATTCGTGGCGTGTTGGCACTCTTCGCCGTTTGGGGGCGCACCCGGCCATGAACCGCGACAATCACTATGAGGTGGCGTTCGAAGCGTACCTGCGAAGCCGTAGGGTGCCTTACGTTGCGGTGGACGAGGCCAAACGAAGCGTGCTAAGCAACGGGGGCTCGATCAAGTCGCTCGATTTCATCGTTTCTTCGCCGGGCGAGGTCACTTGGCTGGTCGATGTAAAGGGCCGGCGATTCCCCTCTGGAGAGGAGACGAAACAGTACTGGAAGAACTGGTCCACCCGCGACGACCTTGTAAGCCTCGCCCACTGGGAGGAGTTGTTCGGCGACTCGTTTCGCGCGCTGTTCGTGTTCGCGTACGACGTGTTGACCGACCGGGCCCCCCTCCTGGAAGCCCAGCTTTTCGCGCATCGTGGCAGCTTGTACGGCTTTGTGGGCGCGCGGCTTGCCGACTATGCGGCGGCGGCGCGCATCATCTCGCCGAAGTGGGACACCGTGGCCATGCCCACCGCCGAGTTCCGCCGAATCGCCCGGCCCGTTGACGCATGGCTGGGAGTTTCCGAGGAAACCGCGCCGGACGACCGGCGCACCGTTACGTGACAAATCAGAGGTCTCTTTATGCGATATGCCCACATGTTCCGACGCATGGCGCACACTTGGATTCTCACAACGGTCTGCTTTTTCGCCGACGGCGGCACCGCGTGGGCTCAGGCCGGCGGCGGCGAGGGGCGTGGAGCCTCGCCCTGGGTCATGTCGTATGCCCTGGTCCTCTTGGGCGTCGTACTCGGCCTGCTCGTCCTCTGCAAGCCCACCAAGCGCCGCGACAAGCCCAAGGTGGAACAGTAGCGTCCGGGCGGTGGTGAAGGCGGGGCGACTCAAATCGCCCCGGCGCCCGCCTGGGCAACCTGGTGGTCGTTCTCGACCGTGCTGCCGGAAACGCCGGTCGCGCCAATGACCCGGCCCTCCGCGCTGCGCAACGGGACCCCGCCGGGGAAGGTGATAAGCCCGCCGTTGCTCACCTCAATCTGGTAGAGCCCGAGGTAAAGACCCCGTGACGGTTACTATTCCCCCAATGTCGCCCGATTGCTATAATTCCACCTGACTTGGGAGGATACGTGAACTTGGTGGGCGGGGAGGCTCGATGCCGTGCGGGTGGGAATCGGTCATGACACGCACCGTTTAGGGGCCGGAGGGCCGCTGCGGCTGGGCGGGATCGACATCCCGCACGACAAGCACCTGCTTGGCCATAGCGATGCCGACGTCCTGCTGCACGCTGTGATCGACGCCCTCCTGGGCGCGGCCGCTCTGGGCGACGTCGGCCAAATGTTCCCCGACACCGAACCGGTCAATTGCGGCCGCGACTCGGGCGAAATGCTGCAAGCGGCGCGCGACGCCGTCGCCGCAATCGGATGGCGCATTGTGAATATCGATTGCATCGTCCATGCCCAACGCCCCCGCCTGCTGCCCCACCGGCAAACCATGCGGTTGCGCATCGCCACGCTGCTGGGCATCGATCCGGAGTGTGTGGGCCTGAAGGGCAAGACGGCCGAGGGAATCGGGGCCATCGGCCAGGAGGAAGCGGTGTCGGCCCAGTGCGTGGCCCTGCTCGCGCCCCGCGAGGACGACGCCGACAACCAATCAACGAACCCTTATTTGGTAGAACCATGATCCGCGTTTACAACACGCTCACCAAGACGAAGGAGCCTTTCGAGCCGGTTCACCCTCCGAAGGTCGGCATCTACCTGTGCGGGCCGACGGTGTACAAGCCGAGCCACATCGGGCACATGGTCGGGCCGGTCATTTTCGACTGCATCAAGCGATACCTCGCCTATAGCGGCTACGACGTGACGCTCGTGGTGAACGTCACCGACGTCGACGACAAGCTGATAAGCGAGTCGAGCGCCCGCAATATACCCATGGCCGAACTGGCCAACGAGATGACGGCCGACTATATGCGGAACATCGAGGCCCTGGGGGTCGATGCCATCGACCATTTCCCCTTGTGTACGGCACACATGGGCGACATTATCGAACTGGTCGGGCGGCTTGTGGAACGGGGTTACGCCTACGTGTCGGGCGGCGACGTGTACTTCGACGTCACCAAGACGGGCGATTACGGCAAGCTGAGCCACCGTCCGGCCGATGCCCTGATGGGCGAAGGCGGCGGCATGGCCGAACGCAAGCGGAACGCGGCCGATTTCGCCCTGTGGAAGAGCGCCAAGCCGGGCGAGCCCTCCTGGCCAAGCCCCTGGGGCCCCGGACGGCCCGGCTGGCACATCGAATGCTCCGCCATGAGCCGCGCCCTGCTGGGCGATACGTTCGACATCCACGGCGGCGGGCTGGACCTCGTCTTCCCGCACCACGAGAACGAAATCGCCCAAAGCGAAAATGCCACGGGAAAACCCTATGCAAAGTACTGGATGCACAACGGGCTCATGCAGGCCTCCGACGAATTGGGCAAGGTCGGAGGGCGGCAAACCCGCGCACGCGAGGGCGACCTGACCAGCCAGGAAGCCGGAAAGATCAGCAAGTCGAAGGGCTCCAGCGCTTTCCGCGAAATGCTGGAGCGGTTTTCCGGCGAAACCATCCGCTTCTTCCTCCTTTCGACCCACTATCGCCGGCCCATCGACTTCTCCGAGGGCCGCGTCGAGGAGGTCGAAACCGGGCTGGAGACCTTCTATCGTTTCTTCAAACGGTTCCAGCGCGTGACCGGTGAATCGTTCTACTCCTTACCGGCCGCCACCCGACGCGCTGACGGCGACTTCGACCCTGGCGCCGACCCGCTGCTCGAACACGTAGCCGACCTGCGCAACCGGTTCCTGGCCGACATGGACGATGATTTCAACACGGGCGGCGGCATCGGCGCGCTGTTCGACTTGGTACGCGCGCTCAATAAATACGTGGACGAGGAGGGCCTTGAGAACCCCGGCCGGCAGACGCCCGATAAGCTGGCATCGCTACGGCAAGGGGCCACGACGCTCCGGGAATTGGGCCTCACGCTAGGGCTCTTCCGCTCGCCGGTTGATGAGAAGGCCGCCGGCGCCGGCGGCGAGCTGGTCGGCAAGCTGCTCGACCTGTTTGTCGCTGTCCGGGCCGAGGCCCGCCAGAAAAAGGATTTCGCCACGGCCGACCATATCCGCAACGGTCTGGCCGAACTGGGCGTGACCTTGGAGGACCGCCCCGGCGGCACCGACTGGACCATCGGATAGCTACGACACCGCTCCCGTGCATGCTCGTGGACACCCAACCCGCTCACCATCGTATTCTCGGCATCGACCCCGGGCTGAACACGACCGGCTACGGGGTGCTCGACGTCGAGGGGGGCAAGCTGCGGCTTTGCGAGGCGGGCGTGGTGCGCGGTCGTACGCGCGGCTCGCTCACCGCCCGGCTGAACCAGATTTACGACGGCGTGGCCGAGGCAATCGAGTCGCTTCAGCCGAATGTCATGGCATTGGAGGAGCTGTATTCACACTACGGCCGTCCGCGCACGGCCATTCTGATGGGCCACGCTCGCGGCGTCATTTGCCTGGCTGCGGCCCGGGCGGGCATCGAGGTGGTCCACTATTCCGCCACGCAAATCAAGCGCATCCTTACCGGCTCCGGCCGCGCCTCGAAGGGGCAGGTGCAGCGCGCCATCCAACGCGAACTCGGCCTGCCCAGCCTGCCCCAGCCGGCCGATGTCGCTGACGCTCTGGCCATCGCCCTGTGCCACCACTACCTGGGGCCGAACAAGGATGGCCCACGCCGTTGACACACGCCGCCCGGCATGCGATAAACCGTTCATGCGCGAGAACGTTGTCGATATTCTGAACGCGTGCCCGCTGTTCGCCCGGGTTCCGCCCGCCGGCTTTGCCCGGCTGGTGGCCATGGCTCGGCTGAAGCGATTCGAAAAAGGGACGATCATATTTCGCCACGGCGACGAATGCCCCGGCGTTTTCGTGGTTGGGTCGGGCAGCGTGCGGGTGTTCAAAGCCGGCAGCGGCGGCAAGGAGCACGTGCTGCATCTGGTGGGGCCGCGGGAAACCTTCGCTGAAGTGGCCGCCATTGGCAACTTCGCCATGCCTGCCACGGCTGAGGCGGTTGCGGAAACCACCTGCGTGCTCCTGCCCCTAGAGCCCCTCCGCCGTGCCCTCCACGAAGAGCACGCCCTGTGCCTGGGGATGATGGCGGGCATGGCGCTGTGGGTGCGACAACTCGTCGGGCTGCTCGAAGACATCGTCCTGCGCGATGCCGCCGGACGCCTTGCCCGCTTCCTCCTTGACTTGCCCACCAACCCGCAGGGGTACACGGTGCTGCCGGGCCTGAAGCGGCACGTGGCCAGCCACTTGAACCTGACCAGTGAGACGTTCTCCCGAATCCTCCGCCGGCTGGTCGATACTCACCTGGTGGCTGAGCACGATGACGCACACTTCGAACTGCTCGACCGCAACGCGCTTAGCCAACTCGCCGAGGGCCTGTACCCGCGGCTGTAGCGCAATCGCAACCGTTCGCCGCGAAAATGGGACGCTCTCTTTTCGGCCTACCGGTCCAACTCTTCGCTTCGGGGCAGGTCGTCGAGGTCTTCGAGGCCGAAGAGCCGCAAAAAGCGGTCCGTGGTGCGATAATGGGCCGCACGAGGCTCCTCTTCCGGGCGCTCGATGCACAGCAGGCCGCGGCGCACAAGCTGGCTGATGACGTGTCCGCTCGCCTTGCCCCGCAACCGGCCGATCCGCTCGGCAGTGAGCGGCTGCTCGTAAGCGACAATGGCCAGCACGTCGATGGCCGCTTGCGAGAGACGGGCCTCGCGGACCCGGCCATGGAACCGGTCGCGCAACGAATGGAACGGCCGGGTCAAGCCGAGGCGGTAACCGCCCCGCTCGCTTCGGATCTCGTACGGGCACCCGCTCGCGCGATAGCGCCGGTTCAGCTCGTCGACGAGGGCGGGGATTTCAGCGGGTTCGACACCGCGCATCGGTTCGGCCGCTTCCTCCACGCCAAGCGGACGCCCGTCGCGACGCCCCACAAACAGCATGGCTTCAAGGATCGAACGCGGGCAAACCGGGCAGGCGGCGTCGGCCGCCGGTGGCTCGTCCAAGCCGGCCGGGCCAGCGGGTGCTTCGTCCGAATCACCCGCCGGTTCCGGCTCCCGTTCCGCACTTTGAGCCGGGCCGGTGCCCATCGCTTGGGCAAACGCCTCGGTCAGCGCTTCCAGAGAAATCCCCTGTTGCGACGACGTCTCGAACGGGCCCTGCGGTGTGTGGCTCATGATTGCGTAGGGGCTTGCGGTGGTTCGACTCAGCCACCAGCGACTACTTCCACCGTTTGGCAACTTCCTGCTTCATAAACTTCAGGGCATCGCCGGCCAACTGCATTTCCGAGGGATACATCCGTCGCCAAATCTTTGTTGCGGCAGCAAGGTTTTCGAGCGACAGGCCGAATGCCTCGACCACCATGATGTTATCGTACCCGATTTCGTGCAGTGTATCGAAGTTCTCGGCCCAGCGGACGTTGCCGGTGCCTGGAGTGCTGCGATCGTTTTCGGAAATATGAACGTGAATCAGGTGGTCTTTCAGCAAACGAATGGCGTCAGGGACGCTCTTTTCCTCGATATGAGAATGGAACGTGTCGTACATGGCCTTGCAGCGCGGATGGCCCACGTCGTTGCAGAATCGGGCCATATCGGCGGCGCAGTTCAAAAGATAACATTCGAAGCGGTTGAGGTACTCGAGCCCCAGGTTGACGCCGCACGTTTCCGCATGCTCGGCCACTTCCCGCATGCTCTCGACCGCCCAGTTCCACTCGTCGCCGGTCGGGCCGCGGCCGGAGAAGTAGCCCAGCGCGGAATGGTACGGTCCCACCAGCGTTTCCACACCCGCCGCCTGGCAGCAGTCCAGGGCGATCTTGTTCGCGTCAATCCCTTTGCGACGCACGCTCGGATCGGAACTCATGGGATTATCGCCCTCGCCGCGCACCACACAGCCGGTGCGGGCAAGCCCAAGGTCGTCGAAACGCTTGCCCCAGGCAGCGAACTTTGCCGTGTCGGTTTCGAACACGGGGATTTCCACCGCGTCATAGCCCATCTGCTTGACGTCTTCCAATAGTGGAAGGACGTCGTCGGTGAGTGTGTCGATCCAAAGAAACAGGTTCATACCAAAACGCATACGAAACTCCTGACTGCGGCCAGCCACCGCAAAGGGGGGTACTTGAGGAAAACCGACCGCCGAATGTTCCAGCTCTTCGATCCGGCAGTCACGCCAGCAACTATCCTACTCCTCTTTGGGTAGTTTCAGCAAGGCCTCCTGTCGCTCATTGACCAACCGCCGGGCATCGGGCAATAGGTCGGCGAATGTCTTCGGCAGGGGCAGGCACTTCACTCGCTTCATAATCTGATTCAACCGGACCATCAGCCTGCCGTCTTCCGCGTAGTCGGACAGGATTCTCGCCTGTCGGAATCCGTGAATCAGCGACGCCAGGTTCGAAGTCGAACGCGGAGCCATGCGGTTCACCGCCACTTCGATTTGCTCCGGAACCACGTCGTCCAGCAGCGCATAGTACCGGTGCATGGCTTCGGGCCGTTCCGCGATCAGAGCCGCGTCGAGCAGAACTTCCGTGAGCAGGTGCCCGAGAAAGCTGGGGCGGAAACCGCGCTCGCCGTCGAGAGCGTCGCGGGCGGCGGCGGTCAGTTCAAGCCACGTGCTGACGAACGCTTCCGTGCCGTGGAACCACTGATCGTCCTGAAGATGCTGAACCACTCCACCCGCCACCGCGGCAACCGTTGCCTCGGCATCGTCGAGAAAGGGCTTCGCGTGCTTCGACCGCAACCGGACTTGACGGTCGCACACGGTCAGCCAGTCGGGAATGCCTGTTGCCGCGGCAAACCACGGGCGGTCCAAAAACGGCAAGGCATGCGCGAAATAGTTCATTGGCGGAACATCGCCGGGAAATCGCCGGGCAGTTCCGGCATGGCGCCTGCTCGACTGCACACGTAGCTGGCCACCCGGTTTGCACACTCGTTGATGGCGTCGAGCGACAGCTCGCCGAGCACTCCCATGGTCACGGCGGCCGTGAATGCGTCGCCGGCGCCGACCGTATCGGCAACTTTTGCCGGAAAGCCCGGATGCTCCGAACGGCCCTCCGGGCTCAGCAGCACGGCGCCGCGCGCGCCGCGGGTGAGCACGAGCAATCCCAGGCCGTATTCGCGCACCAGTGCGGCCATCCAAGCGTCGTCGTCCTCGCCGGCGAGTTTCAGCAGCCGGGCAATCACCGGAAGCTCCTCGTCGTTGAGCTTCACAATGTCGGCGACAAGCAGCCCGCTGAGGAGGACATCGCGACTATAGAACCGCTGCCGCAGGTTCACGTCGAACACGCGCAGGCAGCCGTCGGGCACCGATGCCAGCAGGCCGCTGATGGTCGCCCGCGATACCGGGCCCCGCTGCGCCAACGACCCGAAGCAAACGGCGTCGGCCACGCCGATCACCTCCTGGAACGCGGTTTTCGGCGGCAGGTAATCCCACGCGACCTCCTCGTGAATGGCGAAGTACGGCTTGCCATCGGCGTCGAGGTGGATTTCGACCGTTCCGGTGGGGTGCCGCTGGTCGATGGCGATATAGCGCGGCGCGATTCCGGCGCGGGCAAGTTGCTCGAGCAGCTCGCGGCCCAGCGCGTCGTTGCCCACGCAACTGATGGCGAAACCGTCGGCCCCCAGCCCTTTCGCATGGTACGCGAAGTTGGCCGGCGCGCCGCCTAGCTGCTTGCCCTCGGGCAGAAGGTCCCAGAGGACCTCGCCCACCCCCACAACGATCGGCCTATCGTGGCCCGGCATGCTTCGCCTCCGAGGAATCGCCGAAAGAAAACGCTTTCATCCTTGCCCCATGTTATACTCGCCGCGTGCCGCTATTGCGCTTTTGTAGGATGGACATTCTTGTCCGTCTTCGCTTTGACGGGCTAAAGCCCATCCTCCGGAAATGCGCAGTTTTAGGCCGCGGCGAGTATACACCAAAACTCTACCGCCGACCAGCCGTCCCCGCTCCCAAAGGGAGAGGGCTATCGACGACCAGCCGTCCCCTCTCCCTCCGGGAGAGGGCTATCGACGACCAGCCGTCCCCTCTCCCTCCGGGAGAGGGCTATCGACGACCAGCCGTCGGTGTGCGGCCGCTTCCGCGCCGTCTGCG
>SKZG01000100.1 GCA_007127495.1 Planctomycetales bacterium | reverse complement strand
GGGCAGGGTGCAGGATAAGGACCTGGCGCTGCCGGTCGTCACGGTCGCCTTCGACACCATCGACCGGTGCGAGGCGGAGCGGTATGGAATCGATCCGGAGCAACTGAAGCAGCACGGCCGGCGGGCAGGCATCGCCAAGGCCGTGGCAGTGGAATTATCCTGCATGCTCACGGGCGAACGTGCCCGGACGGTGGCGCTCCATTACGGCGGCATCAGTCGGCGGAAGTATCCCCACCGACGAACCGGGTTGAAGCCCGTGGCCTTTTCTGATTGCCCCCTCCCGGCGGTGTTGCGCAGCAATCGGCCGCCCGTACTGGTCCACTGGTGCAGGAGCGGCTATACTACCGAAGGAGGTTCACCATGAAGTACAAAGTCGCTCTCCACCACACTGAGGAGGGGGTCAGCGTTTCGGTTCCCTCACTGCCCGGCTGCTGGTCTGAAGGGGACACGGAAGAAGAGGCGTTGGCGAACATCGAAGATGCGATTCGCGAGTATTTGGCTGCTCTGGAGGATCGCTTCCATGACGCAGAAGTGCGCGAGGTGGAAGTGCAGGTCTAGTCATGCCACGGATTCCCGGCGTCAACCATCTGGATGCGGTACGCGCATTGGAGAAGGCCGGCTTCCGTGTCGTCCGGCAAGGCAAGCACATCGTGATGAGCGATGGCGTGCGTCAGGTCACGATCCCCCGCCACAATCCCGTCAAGGCTTTTACGATGGGCGGGATCGTGCAGGATGCCGGGCTAACCGTGGAGGAGTTCCGAAGACTCTTATAGAACTTCGCCGAACCAGCGCATGCAGCCGACCGGAAAAAGAGTCGAAGAGTCGGGGTCGAGCAGCTCAAACGCAGGGCGGTGTCGAAGTAGAACTGCTCGCGCTGTCCGATTTGGTTCAGGCAAAGAAGACGCAGCGCGACAAAGACTGGCCGATGATCCGCCGCCTGGTGGAGGCCAACGTCCGGCAGAATGTGGCAGAACCATCCGCTGAGCAACTCGCGTTCTGGCTCCGCGAGTGCCGCACTCCCGCCATCCTGCGAACTTTACAGGATCGGGGCGATGGAGCAAGGCGGGTGGGTGCATTCCATTTGGCGAGCGCCATCGTGAAGGCCAGACCAAGCAAAACTTAACATCTAAAGCCTGACCCCGATCCTGGATCCTGCGGACGTCACTTGGGTGCCAAGTGTCGCGCGGGGAAAATGCGGGCCGGTAAGGGTAATGGGCAGGTTGCCGCGCTCCGAGCGGAGCGGTGTGCCCCGGCGGTCGAGGGGGCGCTGGCCAAGCTTGGGTTGTCCGGAAGCGGCCCACACCTCGGCTTCAAGGGTCAGCGCGCTGAGCAGTGCCTCAACCTTGCCGCGGAAGTGTTCCAGCCCGTCCCGATCGAGGTCGGGGGGGATGAAGATCTCGCCGCTGGGCACCGCGCGGGCGCGGGAGAAAGGGCGCGGCACGGCGAACCGGTCCCAGCTTCGCATACGCCAGGGCCGGTCATAGCCGTAGCCCATCGCCACAAGCGGCAGCCCCAATTTCGACGCCAGGAACACGGCGCCCGGGGCCAGCCGGCGCCGGGGGCCGCGGGGGCCGTCCGGCGTGATGGTCAGGTGCATCTGCCCGCTCTTGCGGAGCAGCTCCCGGATGGCCGTCACGCCGCCCCGGTTGGTCGAACCGCGGACGAACTCGAAGCCCAGGTGACCGGCGGCATGGGAGAGCATCTGGGCGTCGCGGTGGCGCGAGAGGAGCATGGCCAGGTTGCAGTGCCCGCGGAGGAACAGCGGGAACAGGATGTACTCGTGCCAGAAGATGTAGATTTTCTGCCCGCGGCATTCTGGAAAGGCGGGATCGACCGCCGGATCGTAGTACGCCACCTTGTAGTCGAGCGTGCCCATCCAGGCGCGCACGGCCGCCGACCCCAGCAGCCCGCCGAAGCGGTGAATCCAAGGAGCGTCGAGTTTCATGGTGTCGCTTCCGTGCTACTTGGCTTCGCTCCACTCGCCGGTAAACACCTCGACGGCCGGGCCGGTCAGGTACACGTGGTTGTCGTCGGCCCACTGCAGTTCCAAATCGCCGCCGGGCAGATGGGTGAGGATCTTCCTGGCGGTCCGTCCGGCCAGCACGCCGGCCACGCACACGGCGCACGCGCCGGTGCCGCACGCCAGCGTTTCGCCGGAACCCCGTTCCCAAACGCGCATTCGGACCTCGGCGGGCGAGAGGACCTGGGCGAACTCGGCGTTCACGCGATGGGGGAAGTGCCGGTCGCGTTCCACCTGCGGCCCGACCTCGCGCACCCAGCGGTCTGTGAGGTTGTCGACAAAGGTCACGCAGTGGGGGTTGCCCATCGACACGCAGGTGACTTGCAGGGTTTTGCCGGGCAACGAGAGGTCGACGTCGACCACGGCGGGATGATCGGCCAGGGGATTGACCGGCAGCGTGGTGGGAATGCGTTCGGGCTGAAGGATCGGCTCGCCCATATCGACGCGAACGCGGGCCACCCGGCCGCCATCGACGTCCAATTCCAGGTGGAGCACGCCGGCGCCGGTTTCGATGGCGAGTGTCTCCTGCCGGCAGATTCCATGATCGTACACGTATTTGGCCACGCAGCGGACGCCGTTGCCGCACATTTCGGCCTCGGAGCCGTCGGCGTTGAACATGCGCATGCGCGCGGCCGCCCGGGTGCTGGGGACGATGAGGATCAGCCCGTCGGCGCCGATGCCGAAGTGCCGGTCGGACACGTGCCGGGCAAGCTGGGCGGGGTTTTCGGGAACGGGCTGCCGGAAGCAGTCGACATACACATAGTCGTTCCCGGCCCCCTGCATTTTGGTGAAGTGCATGGCGAGCGGTATTGTAGACACGCGAGCCATCCCCGGCAAGGGCGGAAAAGGGGATAAGTCCAATTATTGACGAGAAGAATATCGGTGCAACGCGGCCGACCCTT
>SKZG01000033.1 GCA_007127495.1 Planctomycetales bacterium | reverse complement strand
ATCGAGGACGGGACCGGCCCGGTGCAGATCAGCCGCGAGGACCGCAGCCGGCAGGTGCTCGTGTTGGCCAACCTGGAGAGCTTCAAGAAGCTCAACGAGGCCATGGACGACCTGAAGGCCATCGAGGCCCGCCTCGGCCTGCCGCCCGGCGTGCATACCCGCTTCGTGGGCGACGTGGAGATGATGGAGGAGTCGTTCGCCAGCATCAACTTCTCGCTCATGCTGGCGGTGGTGCTCATCTACATGGTGCTCGCCGCGCAGTTCGAGAGCCTCGTGCATCCGTTTACGGTCATGCTGTCCCTGCCGCTTTCCGTGGTGGGCGCCCTGGGGCTCCTGGCGCTGACGGGCCGCACGCTGAACATCTTCTCGATGATCGGCATGATCATGCTGATGGGCCTGGTCACGAAGAACGCCATCCTGCTGATCGACTATACGAACCTGCTCCGTTCGCGCGGCATGCGCCGCAACGACGCCGTGCTGCGCGCCGGACCCGTCCGCCTGCGGCCCATCCTGATGACCGCCTTCTCGACCATGGCCGGCATGACGCCCGTGGCCCTCGGGCTGGGTTCCGGCGCCGAGGCGCGGGCGCCCATGGGCACGGCCATCGTCGGCGGCATGCTCACCTCGACCGTGCTGACCCTGGTGGTCGTGCCCGTCGTGTACACCCTCATGGACGACCTGGGCGCCTTCACGCGGCGGCTACTGTTTGGCGCGGAGTCGGAGCAAGCGGGGAGCGACGCCGACGGGCCGAGACCGCAGTCGGCCGGCGGCAACGGCCAGCAAGTACCCGCCCCGATGCCCGGCGCGCCCGACCCTACGGTCCAACTCGATAGCGCCGCCGAACCGACCCGCGTATTGCACCAAAAGCCGACTCCCGCCCCGCACGAGATCAGCGCCCAAACATAGGGCGACGCCTGGACACAGAGCCTCGGGAAAAGGAGTTTGTCTCTTTCCCACAACGGACAGTTGGCCCTTCCGTTTCTATACTTGCCGCGGCTCACAACTGCGCATTTCCGTAGGATGGGCTTCGAGCCCGTCCAAGCGAAGACGGACAAGAATGTCCATCCTACAAAAGCGCAGAAACGGCACGCGGCAAGTATAAGTGCAGGCCGCTTCATTGTAGTAGGCACACGCCGTGTGCCGTCCCGAAAACAAGGGCTGTCTGCACTTGGAAACGGAAGAGCCGAACAGTTGCAAGCATGGCGCCAACAGACCCGCCCCTACACCTCTTGGATTTCCTTCACGAGTGCCAGTGCCTGGGCGGCGCCTTCGACGCTGCCTGCCTGTTTGACCAGGGCCATAGCCGCCCTAAGTTCGGAAACACCGATGTCGCCCTTGCCCTTCGCCTTCTTAGGAGACTTTGCCTGCTTGGCTTGTCCCTTGATCACCGACACGTAGTTGGGCGTGATGGTGATGCCTTTCTTTGCCAATGCCGCCCGCACCTCGGCGTTTGCGGCGTCTGGGTGGGCTGCGAGGTAATCTCGAACAGCCTCGGACTTGTTGGCATTTCGTTTCGAGCGTGTTTTGGTTTTCGTCGCAGTCGTTTTCGCCATGGTTGCGATCCCTTATTGAGGAAAGTGTGTACAAATATCGGCTGGCTTGGCTTGCCAAGTTAGCCTTCCATTCAATCAATCCAACAAGTTTAGCATATTACACGCAACTAAAGAAGAGGGGGCCACCCACGCCGCAACCTTTCAGGACACCCGCCTACCTCACGGACTAAGGCGCCGTGACGCAATAAAATGACCACACTGTAGGATGGACATTCTTGTCCGTCGCGGTTTTGACGGGCTCGAAAGCCCATCCTACTGGCAGAATCGGACACGTTATTTTGGCACATTTCCTAAGGAAGGCGAAGCAGATATATCCTGCACGCCAAGGAATAAATGGCCGATTTACGCCGGGAACTGGCGGTGGACGGGAAGAAGTGGCAGGTCGGGCTCGACGTTTGGGGTCGGATGGCCTACCATAAGGATCGGCAAAGAAATGACTGTCCAATGTCCCCTCTCCCTCGGTGGGAGAGGGTAGGGTGAGGGGGAAGAAAGAGCGACAGTTATTCCTTTACCGATCCTAATGCACCATGCGTTAATGCACTATGCGTTTAATCATGATGGGTACGGGGCCGTTCGCCGTGCCGACATTCCACACGCTTTACGAAACGCACCACGCGGTCGTCGCGCTGGTTACCGCGCCGCTGCGCCGGCATCGGGGCAAACCGGTGACGCCGGTCAGCCCGATCCGCGACATCGCCGACCGGCACGGCACGCCCATTTTCGACCCCGACGACGTCAATTCCGACACTGCCCGGAACCGACTAATCCAGTACGAGCCCGACCTGCTGGTGGTTTGCGATTACGGTCAGATCCTCTCGGCGGCGAGTCTGGCCACGGCCCGGCTTGGGGGCGTGAACCTGCACGGGTCGCTCCTGCCGAAATATCGCGGGGCGGCGCCGGTCAACTGGGCCATCTACCACGGCGAGCGCGAGACGGGCGTTAGCGTCATCCACATGACTCCCCGGGTCGACGCCGGCCCGGTTATCGCCCAGGCTCGAATCGAAATCGGGCCCGACGAAACGGCCGAACAGCTTGAAGTGCGGCTGGCGGAACTCGGCGCCTGGCTCATGCGCCGAGCGATCGACGCGGTCGAGGCCGGGCGGCTGGAGGCCCTGCCGCAGGATCCCCACCTGGCAAGCCGCGCGCCCCGGCTGAAGAAGTCGGACGGGGCCCTCAACTGGTCGCGGCCGGCCGGGGCCTTGAAGGACCAGATTCGCGCCCTGGAGCCCTGGCCGAAGTGCTACACCTTCTGGCTGCGCAACGATGGCCCCCCGGTGCGACTCATTCTTGGGCCGGTAGACGTTGTCGCCCCGCCGCCGGCCCCCGCCCCGCCGGGCACGGTCGTCGAGGCCACCGCCGACCGGCTGGT
>SKZG01000464.1 GCA_007127495.1 Planctomycetales bacterium | reverse complement strand
CGGCGCAACCTGCGGCCTCAACCCCGGGCGCACGGCCGCCGGACCGGCCTGCGCCGTCAGGCAAGCCGCCCTCCGGTTCCGACACGTCGAAGGTGCGTCCGCCGGCGCCGCGAAAACCGGAGCCCCCGGCACACTCGCCCCCGAAGCGAGCGCCGGCGCCGCCGGCCGATGCAGCACGGCATCGGGAACCACCGCCAACGTCCAGGCCCAAGGCACCGGCAGAGGACGCCGCGCGTTCTCAACCGGCGCCGGTGGAGCGCGAATCGCGGCCCAAGGCGCCGCCGGCCGACGAGGTCCGGAGGCGCCCGGAGGCGGAAAGACCGGGGCGTCGGAAATCGCCGGAACCTCCGCCAAAGGAGGCGGCGCGTCCGAAACCGGCGAAGGAGGCGCCGCGCGCGGAACCGGCGCCGGAGCCACCCAAGCCGCGTCCGAAGCCCGTTCGTCCGGAACAATTCGTTTGGGCATACCCGGACGAACCGTTGCCGGAGTCGGCCGTTCCTCTGCGCGCTCCGCCCGCCGTCGACGCCACCGGCCGGATCTTTCTCCACTTTCAGGACCGGCTTCTGGCATTGAAGCCGTCGGACGATCGTCCCCTGGTGGAGTGGGAGTACGTCACCGGTGCCCGCGTTCCCGGCCCCATCATGGTCGCCGCCGACGGCTCGTTGCGGCTGCACGCGGCTGACGGCTTTCTGCACGCGGTTTTTCCGGACGACGGAAAGCAGCTTTGGGCCCCGGTCCACGTGGGCGAGCCACTCGGTTATGCCGCTCCGCTGGTCGACGCGGTGGGCAACACGTATATCAGCGCATTGGAGGGCGGGCTTCTGCGAGTGGACGAAGCCGGGCGCTGTGATCGGGCGCGCCCTTATTTGCGCTCCCGCCAGAAGCTCAATTCCACAGGCATCATCCATCGTGGCGTGCTGTACATCGGGTCAGAGGACGGCTATGTGTTCGCCGTCGAGCTGGCCGACGACCGCGGCCGCAATCGCTTCGACCACACCGCCGAGCAGGGCCATGCCGGCTGGTTCATCAACTCGGCGCTTGCCATGTCGGACGACGGGACGATTGTCGTGGCCGGGCGAGACGACAACCTGTACGGCTTTGCCCCGAACGGAAAGACGGCCTGGAAGACCGCCATGCCCGGTCAAATGCTCGGCTCGCCCGTGCTCGATCCCCGCGGCCACGTTTATGTGGGTATTGCAGAGGCGCGCCGAGGCCAGCCTTCGCGAGGCAAGTTGCTTTCGGTCGATGGCAACAGCCACAAAATTCGCTGGCAGTACGACGCGCACGACGCCGTCGAATCGACGCCCGTCATCGGCGACGACGAAACGATCTACTTCGGCGATAATGCTGGCGTGATTCACGCGGTCGACACGCACGGCGCGGGGAAGTGGAAAGCAAAGGTCCACGCTCCAGTGTCCTCGGCCGGCATGTTGGTCGGGCCCGGACAAGTCGCGTTCGGCCTGGAGGACGAAACACTTGTCGTGCTCCAATGCACCTCGCAAGACCTCCCTGACACCGGATGGCCCAAACTTGCCGGAAGAACGCGGCACGGTGAACCGATGCCGTGAACTCGCCCATGCCGTGAATTGGCGTTACCGCGCCGCGCGCAGCGCCGCCTTCTCGGCCTCCACCAGCAGGAACACGGCCAGTCCCGCGGCCACGACCCAGACCCAGTCGATGCCGCGGATCGACGCGGTGTCGAACAGGTCCTGGAACGGGCCTAAATAGGTGAAGGCGAGTTGCAACACGACTAGCACGGCCACGGCCACAAAGGCCGCCCTGTTGCTGAGCAGCCGCTTGAGGCTCAGCGACGACAGCTCGATGAATCGGCTGTTGAACAGGTAGAAGACTTGCCCGGCTACCAGCACGTTCACGGCCATCGTGCGCGCCACGGCGAGGTTCGCGTCCCCGTCCCAATAGAGTTGGAAGAACCCGATCGAAACCGCGGCGACGAGCACCGACACGAACACGATCCGCCACACCAGGTGCGCCGAGATGATCGGTTCGCCGGGCGGCCGAGGCGGGCGTCGCATGATGCCCGCTTCGGCCGGCTCGAATGCCAGGGCGACGGCCAGCGTGACGACCGTGATCATGTTGACCCACAGAATCTGCAACGGCGTAATTGGCATGACCTCGAAGAGAAGCACCACGGAACTGATGATCATCAGCGATTGGGCGCCGTTGGTCGGTAGGACGAACAAGATTACCTTCAGCAGGTTGTCGTAGATGGTGCGTCCGTGCTCGACCGCCCGCTCGATGGTGGCGAAATTGTCGTCGGCCAGGACCATCTCGGCGGCTTCCTTGGCGGCTTCCGAGCCTTTGATTCCCATGGCTACGCCCACGTCGGCCCGCTTCAGCGACGGCGCGTCGTTCATCCCATCGCCGGTCATGGCCACGACCTGCCCCCGCGACTGCAACGCCTCCATCATGCGCAGCTTGTGTTCGGGGCTGGATCGGGCGAACACGTCGTTCTCCTCGACCAGCCGCACCAGCTCCTCGTCGTCGGCCCGATCCAATTGCTTGCCCGTCACCGCGTGCTCCCCGTCGCCGATGCCCAT
This sequence comes from Planctomycetales bacterium, assembly GCA_007127495.1. GTDB lineage: Bacteria > Planctomycetota > Planctomycetia > Pirellulales > Thermoguttaceae > PWXP01. Next base: position 367 of record SKZG01000464.1, on the reverse strand, counting down.
CGAGGCGCCGATGCTGCGGGCGGTCAGGGCGTGATCCCCGGTGATCATCTTCACACGGATGCCTGCGTTGCGGCACTCCTCGACGGCGGCGATGGCCTCCTCCCGCGGCGGGTCGATGATGCCCACCAGCCCGAGCAAGGTCAGTTCCCCGACATCGTCCTCCTCCAACTCCTCCGCGCCGTCCATTGGTTTCGCCGCGATGGCCAGCACGCGGTGGCCGTCGTCGGCCAGTTCGTCCTCGCGGCGGTCCCAGGCCTCGCGATCCACCGGCTCATCGCCATCGGCGGTGCGCTGGGTGATGCACAGTTCCAAAACCCGTTCCGGCGCGCCTTTGACGTATAGCATGACCCGGCCGTCCGGCTCTTCG
>SKZG01000533.1 GCA_007127495.1 Planctomycetales bacterium | reverse complement strand
TCGCCGGAAGCGGCGCGGTACGCGTCGGAGTTCACGTACATATACGCCTGGCACAGCAGCTCGTATAGGGCGGCGGTCATCATAGCCCGCGGAGCATGCCGCGGCTTCAAAGGCGTTTCCGAAGCGTATTCATTTTCTCGTGGGGGGCGTTCCTGGAGCAGGAAATCGCGGTCGTCCTCGTGGATGAAGCGTAGCAAGGGACCTTGGAGTGTCGAGGCGTAGACGCCCGTCTGGCACCGGTCGGAGGGATCGGCCATGTGCCAGTTGGCGCCTTCCAACCAACTGGCATCGTCGGCCCAGAGGTAGCGCTTCGGCGAACTGAGGCCGGTGCGGATATCGCCCTCGGCACGAATCACTTGGGTGACGTCGTCGGCCTCGCGGCCCATGCGCACCATGGAGCGGTCCTCAAACAGCGGCGGAACAACTGTCACTTCGACCTTGTTTTGCCGGGCCTTCTTCTTCCCTCGCGCGAACCATCCCGCGCGGTTCTCCTCCTCGGTGATGGCGTGATATTCGACCTTGGTCTTTGGCAGCGGCGGTGCATAGGGCGTATTGCACCAATGCGTTTTCGAAGAAAACCAGCGCGCGCTGGGCGAGGGTACGTATTGCCCCTCGTCATTCCAGGCATCGAGGTGATATCGGTTCAGCAGCTCAAAGGGGAGCATTTGCGGCGTTTGGCTGATTTCGCCCGCCACCTCCAGCAGGAGCACGCCGGTGCGCGAATTCCCGAAGTCGACTACCATGTGGACGTGCTTGGCGTCGCCGGCGGTGGCCGTGGCCGGGCGAATGACCAACTCCACCGGCGGCACGCCGCGGAGCGGCTGCCCGGTCAAATCCAACAGCCCGTCGAGGTGGATCGGGTAGTCCTGCGTCAGCGTGCTCGCTTCGCAAAAGAAGCCGACCTCGGGATCGCCGCAGGTGGTGTCCACCGCAAGGAAGAGCTTCGTGGCGCCGGCTTGCACGACCTGCCATTGGATGTAGGGGTAGTGGCGCGGTTCTTCCTTTTCATTGCCGGAACCGCAACTCGTTCGTTGCCACCCGTAACCGATCTGCCCGGTTTGGAAGCGGCCTCCACGAAGTGGAATACAGACAAGTTGAACTCCGGTGTTGGCAAACAGTACATGCATGGGATGTTGTCGCTATTGAGTTGTTTCGATCCGTAATTCAGCGGCACGACGCTCCGAACTTCGATGGCCTTCCGTGCCATTCCCCGAGGCGTTCGACGGCGGAGAACCTAGACGGGCAGGCACACGGCCACGACTCGGAGAGTCTTCAGTCGCATTGTAGTGGTTATTTGTCAAACGGTTCCAGGAGCTTGACCAGTTCGCTATTGCCCGGCGGCAGCTTGATGTGCTCGCCGGCGCCGAGGGCCAATGCGGCAGGCATGCGCGATGCCCACCGCTGGACGAATGCGCCCATCAGGCCGTAGTTGCCGAACTTTTCGCGGCCCGAATCGTCCGGCCCCGCGTCGCCGTCGCCCTGGGCGTCTTCCGCCTGAATGGGCGCCAAACTGGGACCGGGATTCATCACCAGGTCGTTCAGGATGGTGCGAACATACTTCCGGCGAGCGCGGCGCCGGGCGGCCTCGTCGCGCGTCTTCAGGTGGACCACCGGTTCGAGCCGCTCGACGATGTCGTCGAAGACGCGCTCCGACACCAGGTAATCCCGCAAGTACCGGCTGAAGGCTCCGATGTCGCTCGATTCGAGCCATGGCCCTCCCTCGCTGTGCGTTTGGGTGTAGTCCTCCCATCGCTTGGGCACGCCGGACGTGGCCCACTCGTGCAAGAAGTTGCGAACTTGCCGCGGGAGCGGGTCGCCGCGCCGCCGGCTTTGCGTTTCCACACAGTCAGCCAACCCCAACTCGTCACCTTCGGCCACCGCCAGCGATTCCTGGATCGCATGGACCCGATAATACACCATCTCCTCGTCGGCCATGAGCCAGTTGACGACCCGGCGCGCCGCGGCCAGGCGTTTTTCGCGGTCGACGTTCGTATCGGGATCGACCCACCAGTCGCGGGCCAGTTCCATCAGCCGGTTCTGCACGTCCTGAATCTGCTTGATAAGCTGGTTCTGTTTCTCCTCGGCCGTGGTGACGCCGCGAATGCCGGCGCTGATCAGCGACAGTCCTCCGTCGTCGTCGCGCATGGCCGTATTCCACCGCTGTTCCGGCGAGCGGATGTGCGTCTTCACCAGTTCGGATTCCAGGAACGCCTTTTTGGCGCGTTCCCATTTGACCGGGTCGTCCTTTTGACGCTGTTCCTCGTTGGTGTCCCAGGTGCCGGGGTAACGAATCGGGTAACAGTTGGTCAACGGCTTGCCGCGGCCGCCGAAGTCGTTCATAACGGGCCCGAGGGCATCGACAATCTGTCCGAGGCGGTTCTCGTATAGACCTTTGTCGGCATATTCTTCGCGGTTGCGGAACTCTTCATCGATGCCGGTGAGGCCGACAAACAAGGCGGGCACTTCATCGCGGACGCGGGTTGGCCAGGATTTCTCGCCGTACCGCGCCCGCCCCCACTTGTCGATGTGGTGCTTCATCTGGCTGGTGACTTCCAGGTTGCCGCCTCGCGAGAGCAGCAGGAGGGTCTGAATCTGGAGTTCGTCGGTGTAACGCTCGAACAGGTAGGCCACCTTGCCTCGCTTGATGATTTCCATTTGCTCTTCGAGGGAGTCGGCCGAGGTGCGTTTTCCCTGCTCGGCGCCTTGGCGACCGGCCCTCATGCCGGGAATATCCAGGAAGTCCATCTGCTCGACGACGCGGCGCCAATCGTCGTTCAGCCGGTGGGGCAGCACCGGCATGGCGAGTTCGAGCATACCGGCTTGGATGGTTTCAAGTTCCTCGCCGCCGGCCCCGGTTCCGGGCCGGTATTCGAGTACGAAGTACTTGCCTTTTTCGACCAGATACATATCCGACCAATCGACGCGCTGCCAAACGTTCGACGTGCGGCGTTCATGGACTTTCGCCCGCTGCGAGTCCAAAAGAAACCGAACGCCTGCCCAGCCGGAAAAAATGGCCGGATCGTGGTCGCCCAGTGTAATGCGAGCCAGGAAGCTGGCAATGCGCTGGAACAGCGCGGTCAGCGAGTCCCAGTTGTCCCAGAACAGCGTCGCCACGGCGGCGACGTACCCATCTTCACTGAGCGGATACCGCGTGAGGAAGCCGTTGAGGATCGCCTCTTTGGCTTGGAATCCGCGACGGTCCACGTACCGCATATAAGAGAACGCGTCGAGGATGTCCATGCGCCATTTGCGGTCCACTTCGTTGCCCGGATAACGCCGGTGCAAGTCCTGGAACAGCTCTTCCAACTCGCCCTGCTGCCAAGTGCGTTCGGGCGTCTTACACTCGACGTGGAAGCCGCGAGCAAGCACCCGCAGCCATTCCACACGCGTCAGGGCCCGAACCATGACCGGGTACTCGGGCGACACGCCCGTTCCAATCCGGTCCTTCGTGGTGAATCGGGTGACCAGCGCGGTGGCCTCGTTCGAGCCGCACTGCGGGTTGAGGTCGTTGTCGAACGAAAGCTCTTTGTAATAGGCCGGCGGTCCCAGGGTCTCGTCGCCGCCCACCGGGCAGTAGTTCTCGCTGTGCGGCTTGAGCACCTGCCCAACGAAAAGGCTCTTACCGACCTGCGACGGCCCATACACGGCCGCGGCGACCGGCACTTTGGCTGACGTGTACAGGCTTCCAGCCAGTCGCCGGAGCTGCAACACTTCAAACTCATCACTCTCAGCGACCGGCAACAGATCCGTCGCCTGGCGCGAAGGATTGAATTCGGAGAGCCAGTCGCACAGGTCGGTAGCCAAGCCTTCAACCTGCTCAGCCATGCGGATAATATTCCGATCTCGTTCGTCCGGAAAAGCCATGGAGCATACGCCTCGTTGGGTTTTCAGTTCGCCATCAGGGGGGCATTTTGGGCTCGGCCCACGGTGTCCCCGTTCCTTTATATCGGCCCTCCCGCCGGGGGAGAACACTTTGCAACTCACCTTGTCAGTTTTGCCGGATTCTTCCCTTTCCCGGCGCATACAGCCGTTGTTGCAGGAGCCGCATACGGCCTGTGTCTACTCCATTAGAGCACCCTGCACCTGAAACCGGAAGAGCCAAGCTCTTACTCAATTCGTTCAATTTCCGCGCGAATTCGGAACGTCAGCGGATACTGCTGCGTGGATCCGTCGCGCGGGTTCCGGGCCTCGAGGATGAGGTGGTACATCGCATCCCGGTCGCCGTAGGGCATGGCCGGGCTGCGAACCGAAGTCCGATGTCCAGCGGCGTCGGCCTGTGACGGAACCCAGTTTTCCGCGGGGGGCTGGCTCGCGGGGTAAACTCTGTATTCTAACGGTCCTTCCGACTCCGCCGCCAGTACCTCAACGGAAACCTCAAAATCGGTAGGACGCGCGTTCAACCGCGTGTCGACTTCCAGGAACCGGTCGCCGCTCACCTGAACGGTGGCAAACGCTTCGCGGCCACGGTAAACCGCGCGAACCTGCGCACTGCCCAAGGCACGCGCCACGAACTGCCCCGGCTGAAGCGGATCGGGTTCCAGGACGGATGCGTCTGTGGCTTCCAGGGTGGCGGGAACCTGGTCCATTTGGCCGTCGGCCGACTGTGCGAACACCCGCAACGGAGGAGTGGCTTGGCCAACCGTAATGTTGATCGAAGTCGGCTCGATGCGAATCGGTTCGGAACTGCCGACCGTCACCCGTGCTGTGGTGGATAGCCCATCGTACGGGCCGCCGGGATCCACCACGGTCACTAGCACGTCTGCCTCGCCCAAACCGAGCCCGCGGAGGCTCTGCGGACCGGTGGCCTCAACGACGCCTTGACCGGGGGCAGGTTCGAGGCGGTAGTCGACGGGCATGGGGGATTGGCCGCCGCCGGGGTCTAAGGCGACCGAGTCGAAGGTGCCTTCCTGCCCCGCCCAAAGCGGCAAGGGGTTCGGCGCCAGCACCAGACGAGCCAGACTGGCGTCGCCTTCGCCCACGGAAAGCAAGGCGTCGGTGCTCACGGGCCCGAGTTCCGCCCGCACCCGCGCTTGGCCGGGCTGCACCGGCCGGAACACCAGTCCGTCTTCCGTACGTTCCACTTCGGCAATGTCGCGGGAAGTTGAAATCTCGAGGAAGTGATGGTTCGACACATCGCGGCCGAGGCTCCCATCCGCGTACACTTCGACCACCTGGGCCCGCGCGCCGGGAGACCCGAGGGGTACTTGGAGTGCGTCGGGAATGAACTGGAGGGCGACAACACCTTCCCCGGGCAGGTCGCGATAATAGTCGCCGTCGTACCCGGCCGCATCGGCGGCCAAACCGATCAAACCGGGACCACCGCGCACGACGGTTCTTCCGCCGTGGCCGTGTACGACGTGGCCGTATCCCCCCGGGCCGTGTAGCACGTCGCGGCCCGGTTCCAAAACGGCGTAATCGGAGGTGACGGGGCCGCTCCCGGGCACCACGTCGAGCAGCGCTTCCGCGCGGGCGCCGCCAATGCGGGCAACCACGGTCGTCCTTCCGGGAGCCTGTGCCACAACCGCCATGTCGCCGACGGCCTGCGCTACATTCGGATCCAGGGCCGACAACTCGACACCGTCAGCGGCGGTGAGCACGCGGCGCTGCCCGCCCCGAACCGCACTGAGCTGATATACCAAGCCTTGGCCGGGGTGGGCGGTGGACCGGCCTGGCTCCAGGAGCAGGTCCGACCAAGCATCGCCGCTGACATGCACAGGCGACTGGGCCGTGAGGTTCCGCCATGTCGCCTCGATCGCCGCATCGCCTGGTGTGGCCGCCTCGAGGACGTCGCCGCCGGCAATCCGGATGGCGCTCGGGTTGGCGCCGCCGGCATTCAGCCGCAGTCCCGGCTGTGGGAATAGCTCGTACGTGCCACTGGACGCGCCACCGAGCACGCGAATGCGCGCCGTATCGCCCGGCACCAGGTCGAACCTTGCGGGGTCGATGGCGATGACCTCGATCGGGTCATGGTTCACGCGCACGTGAGCCCGTCCGGCGCCCCGCACGTCGGGCAAGCCGGCCTGGACTTGGGCCTCGCCCGGCGCCAAGGCGCAGGCCCGATTGCCCATCATCCTGACCGTCTCCGGTGCGGAACTGGTGAAGATGGCCGAGGCCGTGCGGTCGATACGTTGCCCATCGTCGGTAAGTACGTAAACTCTCATCGGCAGCGACTGCCCCGCAGCCAGGTTGCCGGAAGCGGGCTCGACAACGATCTCGCCGGCCAAGCGACCGCCCATGAACACCTCGACCATGACGTTCGCCAGCCTGTCGCCGTAGGCGAAGGCCACGGCCGACATGCCGGGCGAAACGCCCACGAGCGAATGGGTTGCCGAGTCGTATCGGACCACGCCGGGCAGGGCGGGCGTCACACGGCATTGGCGGCTGAAGTCGACGTCGCCGCGAATCGCCAGCACGTCGGTACCGATGCCCACGCTTTGGCCCACGCGCAGGCGGATGACCCTCGGGTCGATCACCAGCGCGTCAGCAATGGATCGGACCACGCTGATGGGCGCCTCTTCGCTGCGCACGCCCTTGAACTGGGCCGTGGCGGTGGTCTTGCCGAGACTTCGGCCGGTTAGCGCCGGGCCGCTCAGCGACGCGACCGTGGGGTCGGCCGTCTGCCAGTCGAACCCGCCAAGCCCCGTCAGGAGGCCGATCGACCTGTTCTGTTTGAGGCCCTCAACCTCCATGGACACGGTTTCGCCCGGCATGATGGTTGTGGGCGATGGGCGAAGCCGAAGCGCATCGGGGTTGGCCTCGGCCGTCACGTTGGCCCGCAGGCCCTCTTGGGTCGAGACGCCTTCGAAGGTGGCGCTGACCGTCGTTTGCCCAGGCCGGACACCGACGAGCATGCCGCCACTCGGGGTAAGCGGCGCCGCGTTGGGAGGTTCGGGCGTTTGGAACCGGGCTTCGCGCGTCACCACCTGCGTGAAACCGTCATCGTACTCGGCCTCCACGCGGAAGTCGTCGAACCGTGCACCAACCGGGAACTCGACCGCCGGCCCCTGATCGCTGATGATCCGCACGGCGACCGGCCGCTCACCGTCGCCTGGAAGCGGATCGCCGTATGCGGCTCCCGGGCGATAGGTAAAGGTTCGGAACAGCACGTTGCGGTCGCCCACTCGGGCCCGCAATCGCTGCTCGTAGCCGGCGCGTTTTGCGGTAAGCACCGGTGCCTGCCAACGGACGAAATCGTTTTCGAAGTCGGGCATCCATCGCACTTCGGCAGCCGGTTCCACCTGCTCGCCTTCCCGCACCATCATGGTGTAGCGTTGCGATCTGCCTTCCGCCAAGAACAAACCCTCCTCTTCGCGGGCGACGAACAGCTCAGCGCCCGGCGCGGCGGGATTGGGCCCCTCCGGCTTCGCCGCAACGAGCGCCAACGCCTGTTGCGATCCCACGGTGGCGGTCAATTCGAACTCGCCTTGCCCCCCCTCCGGAAGCGAAACACTGGGCCGCAAGCCATCGCGCGCCGGCGTAAACACCGCGCCGCGTGGAATCGTCCACTGGACGTCGGCGGGGGCTATTTCCTTCCAGGGACCGTCACTGCCCGGCACCTGTCGTTCCACCCGAAGCGGTTGCATCTGGCCGGGTGCCAGCGACATGGTCGAGGGCGTCACACGCAAGGGCGCGTCGACCATGGGCACGACTTCCACCTCGGCGGTCGCCGGTCGATCCAAGTAAGGAGGAAAACCGGCGGAGAGGCGAAAGGGCGGAGCAGGCTGCAACCCGGCAATCTGCGGTGGATTCCATGCGATGCTTTCCGGCCGGTCGCCGGTATAACCGATCCCAGGTCCACGCACTTCTGCCCGTCGCATCGTCCCCGAGTCGTCGACCTCGAGGAACAGTCGTAACGGCGCGACTTCGCCCACGCTTAGCGCGAGTTTCTCCGGCTGGAAAACAAGCCTGGCGTGGGTCGAATCGTGAACGGTCATGTCGAGCGAGGCGGGTTGTGGTGCGGCCGCGTGCGATGCCGTTACGGTCGCGGCGCCCGGCGACACGGCGCGAAAGGCGCCGGAGGTTCTTTCCACCGTGAGCGACGACTCGGCGGAGCTTTCGAACTCGGCCATTTCCGGCACCAATTCGACGTCGCCCGCCGGGCTCGTCGCGGCCAGGTGCAGGTCGCCCGTTTCGTGGACCAGCCGAATTGCGCGGTCCGTCTCCAAACGGAGGACGACGTTCGGATCGGCCTCGACGGACTGGAACACCACGGGGTCCGAACGATTGCCGAAGTAGCTTGCCCAAACCGGTAGCGGTCCGCCACCGGGCTTCAGCGCCGCAACACGGTTTCCTCGCAACTCCAGCCCGGGCTTGGGCCTGGCCTGCGGGTCGGTATGCCACTGCGCGCGTTCGGGCAATACCTGTACGGCACGGCCGCCGCTGTAATGGGCCCACGGTTCCAGCCGCACCATTTGCCCGTGGGGCAAATCGACCGGCCCGCGGGGCGTCAGCTCCAGCCGCATCGGAGCCACCACCACGTGGACCGGCGCGGAGGCAACGTGCTCGCCCAGCCTCATAGCGACCTGCTGCACCGTTCCGGGCGTGGTGGGCCCAATGCCCGAGAATTGCAAGTGCCGCCGCTGGAAGTCGGCGTTTCGCGGCGAAGGCCTTGCCACACTTTCCAGGATATCGGGAGCGATTTCCAAGCGCCGCTCACGGTCGCCAACGCGCACCTGGGCCATCACGCGCGACCGGTCTTCATGATCGATCGGCACGACCACCATGGGACGGACAACCTCGATCGAGAGCACTTCCCCCTCGGCCACGGCCACCGGGACGGTTCGCCGTACACCCGCCTGACTCACGACAAGGCGGGTTTCGCCCACCGCGCGGGCAATCAGGCGGTTTTCGTCGGTCACCTCGACCCGTGTCGGATCGTCGCTCGTTACACTCACCGGTGCAGGATTGGGCGATACAATGCTGAGGTCGGCAATCTGGCCGACGATCATATCGAGCTTCTCAGGAGCGACCGTCAACTCATTGGCGCCAAGCCCCTCAACAACCTCAAGCGAGGCGTGTGCCGAAAGGTTGTCAAAGGTGGCCGCCAGATTGCCCCGGCCGACGACTTCACCGCGCAGCCTCCCGCGGTCTAGGGAAGCCAAATAGGACGGCGTGATCTCGGTTCTCAGCCGGGAAGACCCCAACACGGAATACCTTTCGCCGGATTCCGCCACGGCGTCGATTCGCAAACGGCTGGCCCGAGCAAGCCCGACCGGCGCGGGAGCAATCGCCGTTTCGAGGCCTGTGAAGTCGATCGCCCGCACGCGCACCTCACTTTGCGCCTCGACCGCTTCGGATTCGGGTGTTGCGCGGTATCGCGCAGTGACAGTCGACGTACCTTCTCCGATGCCCTCCAGGAAGCCATACCAGGAGAACAGCACCTTATCGTCGGGCGCCTGCGGCGGCCATTCCGCTGCATTGGTCAGTTCCACTTCCGAGCCGTCCTCCAGTTGGCCGAAGAGCCGAAGCTGGGCAGTGGTGCCGACCGCCAGTTCCACCTCGGCCGGCTCGATGCGGAGCTTCTGGGGCACCTGGGCAGGCCCAACCACGAGGGTGACGTTCGCCGGTCTGGAGTCGCCCAGATGAAATCGAAGCACCGTCTGCCCCTGTCCGATCAGGTCGGCCGCGGCGCTCATTTGGTCGTACTGTGCGACGGCCGGATCGAGCACGATGCCTGCGGCTTGCTCCGTGACGTCGGTCTTCCAGAAGGGGATAATTCCCACTCGCTCGATCCGCAAATCGACGCGGCTGCCGGTAGGCCCCTCAATATAGCTAGGCGTTGCGACCAGCCCTGGCGGATTCATCCACCAGTGAGCCAAGAGCGCGACCGCCAGGAGCAGCAGGAGGGGAAGCAAGACGTGGCGCTTTCGCCGCCGCTTCCGCGGGCCGGTGACCAGCCCTTTCTCGCAGGCGGGGCATTTCGGGCTCCCGGCGCGGCGCACATAGAGCAGCTTGCACTCGGGAGTGGTGCAGATGACGGCCGGCGACGGCTCTTGGTCGATGCGGCGATAGCCCCAGCACCAGACCAGCCGCAAATTGTCTGCCCCATCGCGGTACTTGAAGAAAAACGAGTCCAGGTCGGTCCGCCCTGGCGCATCGACCAATTCCTGGAGCGATTTCAGCAGCGAGGTGTGCAGGGCGCGCTCGGTGCCGGTTTCCGGCTTGGCGTCGGCCAATCGCTGCCGCAGCCGATCCAGCTCCGCCTTTAGAGGCCCCTGAAGATCTGCTGCGGTGGCTGGCTGGACATTCACTTCGGTCAGCCGGCCACCGTCGTCATCGCGAGCGCAAAAGCTGACGACTTCGCCCTCCCACACCGGCTCAGCCGCCATGCCCCCCAACCAGCGAAAAACAATCCGATCGTTGGAACCTGAGCGGTCCAGCAGCGGAACTCCCGGCTCGATGGCCACGGCCCGAAAATCTCGCGCTTGCCGGGAAAGGTCGATGCAGCAAAAACGTGTTGTCATAGTTTCAGTTCCGTGTTCGGAAGCAGGAAAAGTTCGCGGTCGAAACGCCCGGTTTCAGGCCGAGCACCTGGAAGCACCGCGAGGATCCGACCCGTCAGGGGGGGTCGATGTCGCCGGAAGGCCCCAACCGTGCGTCCTCATCCTGCCTGACCTCCACCGTTGCCGGCCGAGAATCGCCAGCCTTCCGCGACATGTTCGCGCAAAGCAGCGCAGGTTATTGCCCGAGCCCCTTTAATGTGGATAACGTAGTGCACGCTATTCTGAAAAGTACTTCATAAGAGCTGGATCATTTAGCCCACTTGGTCGTATAAGTGGCTCGACGGGGTAATAAGTGGCTCGACGGGGTAAACGGTCGACCCTTCTCCAGTATAAACCATTTGCTCAAGAAAAGCACCCAACAACCGCCTCCAATTTGGTGGCTCGTACATTCGCACTACCTTTGACACCCGCCAACTCCCGTAACGGGGTACTAGCACCTCAGGACTGATCAGCAGGCCTGACCACCACCCTGGTTCCGCGGAGTTCGACAACTTCAATTGCGGCTCCGGCCTTTACGAACTCGCTATCGGTTACAACGTTGAGGTAATGGTTGCCAAAGCGGCCCTTGCCGGCGGGGCGTAGCGCAGTGTGGGCTGTACCACGGTCCCCTATCGAGGGGGCCAAG
>SKZG01000364.1 GCA_007127495.1 Planctomycetales bacterium | reverse complement strand
TCCTGACCTCGTCGAACTCGAAAGCAAGCTGCACGTCGGTCAGGACGGGTGATTCGATCCGAGCATAGAGCCGGCTGACCGACGCTTCGATGTCCTCATCGGGCCGTACGTACTCGGTGTAGCCAAAGTTGCCGCGAGACAGGCTTTCCAGCAGCCGGCTGTTCACGTCGTAGCCGACGCCGAACGAGAAGATGCGGGCGCGCACCCGGTTCCTCTCTGTGGCGTTGGCGACGATCTTCATTTCATGCGTTTCGCCGGTGGTGGGCAGGCCGTCGGTCAGGAAGAGCACGTAGGTGGGTCGCGTGGAATCTTGAAGCTGCTCCAGGGCGGTGTTCAGCGCCCCGTCGATGTTCGTGGCCCCGCCGGCGTGCATGCCCTCGATGAACCCGAGCGCAGCCTTCCGCGTTTCGTCGTCGAAGCGTTCGAGTTCCGGGCGGAACACTTCGATGCGGCTGTTGTAGGCCACGATGTTGAAAAGATCGCCCTCGCGCAGGTTGTTCAGCACGAACCGGGCAGCCGCCCTGGCCTGCTCCATCTTCTTGCCGCTCATGCTGCCGGAACGGTCCACAACGAACACGACGGTCTTTTCCAGCTTCTTTTCGTCATGAGCCTTGATTTTCGGGCTCGCCAGCAGCAGGAAGTAGCCGTCTTCATCCTTCTCGGGCCGGTGGCTGAGAACCCTGGCGCTCAACGGGCCGGCGCCGGTGTCGTAGAACAGGCGGAAATCGTTGCTGGGCAGGGTTTTCTTGGCCGTGAAGGTGACCGTGGCGTGCCGGTTGTCGGGCCGCTCGATGGCCACCTCGTGCGTGGGGCTGTAGATATTTTTGATCTCCTCGCTGCTGGTAATCGCGACACGGATGCCAACCTGTCCGACCGCTTCCGACGTGTACTTGGCCGTGGCGAGTGGGAAGACGAAGTCCGTCAGCCCGTCCTGCTTGCGGCACAATTGCGAGTAACGCAACGAGACGGTCCGCCGGGCTCCGGGCGGCACCGGAAAGACGCTGGTCTTGAACAGGCCCGTTCCCATCCATTCCAGCAGCGCGGGGTCTTGGTTCTTCCGCACGATTTCCTCGTACATTCGGCGGGCCTCTTTCGCATCGAGGAGCTTTGCGGGATACTCCTTGCCGTCAACCATGAGGGTCATTTCCTCGATCGCACCGTCGTACGGCAAGGGGAACACGAACGCGGCCTCAAGGACGCGGCTGCCGGTGTTCTCGAACGTTTGGCTTACTCGCACTTGGGCCACCTGGTCAGCCAGTCGGACGTGCACATCCAAATCAGCGATTCGGTACTGTGCCGGCGGAGGAGTAGGCCGGGGGATGGGTCGCGGCGGCCGCGGCGGCCACGGCGGGTAAATGATGATGGGCCTGGGAAGTCGCACCACCTGCTCGGGATCCGTGACCACCAGCAAGCCCTGGCCCGATGCCCACGCGGGGGCCAGCAATAGAACCACCAGCCCAACGCCTATCCAATTGCGAAACATGACGGACCCTCCTCCAAAAAGTGAAGTTTTGGCTCTTCCGTTTCTAGGTGCAGGCCACGCTAATGTAGTAGGCACACGCCGTGTGCCGTCCTTGAAACCAAGGCTGTCTGCACCTAGAAACGGAAGAGCCGAAGTTTTGCCGCGGATCAAACGTGCCGTGTGGCCGTGCCGTAAACATACGACGCATCCGGCAGTCCAAAAGTTCCGCAAGCCAGCGGATTTCCACCTCCGTGGCGAAGTCGCTCGCCCTATGCCACCGATCGGGCCCCCGGCGGGCAGTACGGGAAAGCCCATGCGTACGTCCTATGGGGGGTGGCTCGATCGAGGAAGCCCATTTGACGGTGGTAGCCCTTTTGCGATATGATAGTTTGAGGAGTCGGGTGCCCTTCCGGCCGGCTCTGCTCGTCCGCAGAGGTTGCGGAGGAGCCCCTCGTCGATGTCTTCGATGTCCCATTGTAGAAAGGAGTTGCGACATGGAAACGGCCAAGCAACTGTCCGTCTCGCTGGTCAACAAGCCCGGGCGCCTCGCCGATATGCTCAGCATGCTCAACAAGGAGAAAGTTGGATTTCGGGCGCTGGCGGTTATGGACTCCGCGGATCGTGGCAAGGTGCGGTTCGTGCCCGATGATGCCAAGGCAGCCGCCGATGTTTTGCGCAAAGCCAGCATCGAGTTTGAACGAGCCGACGTCCTATTGGTCGAGGTGCCCAATCAGCCGGGCGGATTCCGCAAGATTTGCGAGCGCCTCGCCTCGGAGCATCTTAACATCGATTACGCCTACTGCTCGTTCGATTCGGGCGGTAAGGTGAAGGGAAGCGCCATGGCGGTGATTCGGGTGAACAACTTGGCGAAGGCCCAGCGCCTGCTGAGCGAGAACGGCAGCGCATCGCGCCGCAAACTGCCCCAGCGCCGGCCCGTACACGCCCGGTAGGTGGGTTCGGCGATAGCAGGTCCTCGGTGGCGGCCTTCAGGTTGTCGAGCAGTCAATCACTGCGCGTGGCCATCGGCCGCGTACCCGCCGCAAGTACACGTTGCCGTAACGGGCCGCCACCCCGCCAATTCACTTATACTCGCCGCTTGACACACATCCCCATTTCCGGCAGAATGACCACCAATTACGGTACACCGGCGCCGCCCCGCCCCCATGGCCGGAGAAACCCATGCGTAAAGCACCTCGTGTCGCCCTATTACTCCATGCCACCCGAGGGTTCGACCGTGCGATATTGGCGGGGATCGTCCGCTACGCCGCGCTCCACGGCTCCTGGAACTTCTACCGCCCGCCGCACAGCTACCTGAGAACCAGGTCGCCGTTCACCGCGAAGGACCTCGAAGCCTGGAAGCCCGACGGCGCTTTCTGCCCGGTCGACCAACTCGACAAGTTCGCGCCGCTGGGCGTGCCGCTGATCGCCTACGACGTGAACGAGTATTCCGGCCCCGTTCCGGCCATCGTTTCCGATGACGT
>SKZG01000484.1 GCA_007127495.1 Planctomycetales bacterium | reverse complement strand
TTATCAATGGACTCGTTGAGCATCGCTTGCCAGTGCTGATGGCGGCGGGAGAGCTTCCGGCCGTGCTGCATAGCACGGACCGGAACGGTCGGAACCGTGCCCAGAACGTACATGCCGAGACCGCGCGAAACGTCGTCGGTGGTATTGATTCGCTTGCTGCGAACATCCCAGACGATCAAGCCCAGGCCCGGCAGCACAAATCCCCCCATGCCTGCCAGAACCGTAAGCTGCAATTGGCGCCATGGCCGGTTGGGGGCGCGGGGCACCTCGGCGGGCTGGAGCACGTTGATGCGGTCCCCGGCTCGCAATTCCACCCGCAGCCGCTCACGCTCGGCGGCGATGGGGTTGAGAACACTTTCAAGGTTCGCAATTTCCTTCATCAGGATATCGATATCGACCGAGGACCCACCGATCTGCTGGACCTCTTGGGCCATGGTTTCGACATCTTGGGCAAGCTGCTGTTGCTCTTCCGCTTTGATGGCAAGCTGGATCTGGAGGTCGGCGATCTCACCTTCCAGCAGGTGCTTCTGACGCTCGGCAAGCTGCCCGCGGAGCTGCTCGCGGCGCTGTTGCAGCAACTGCTCGACGACGCCCAGTTGGGTTTCGTACGTTTCCGCGTAACTGACCTGCAAGTGAGGCCGGACAGTCTCCTCGATGTGCATCAGCAGGTATTCGAGCATGTTCTGCCTGGCCATCAACTGGGCAAAGGTAGGGTCCTTTTCGGCAAAGGCATCGAGTTCGAAAGCACTCACATCGATACTGTCGGCCTGTTCGAGCTGCGACAGCCTCACCTTATGCTGCGTGGCCAGCCGCCGATGATCGAACTGCACCCGTATCAGTTCCCGCCGATATTCGCCGAACTGCTGCAAGACATGCTGCTGCCTGATGGCCAACGCACCGGAGTCGCCGGTTCCGAGCTGTTCGGCCAGGGTGCGTAGTTCGTTCATTTTCTGGCGCATCTCCTGCTCCTTGTCGGCATGGGCGCGGCTTAGTTCGTCGAGTCGGACGCGCCGCTGATTGCGCTCAGCAAAAACCACCTCATCCATGTACGAGGTGACGACCGCATTGACCAGGCTGGCCAACACGTCCGGTTCCTCGCCGGAAATCTGGACGAACATGATTTCCGCATCGCCGGGAAACCGGACCTGCAATTCCCGGCTGAGCCAGCGCACCGGGTCGATCTCGTCGCGAAGGACGGCCAAATCGGCAACTTCGGGCCGGCGCAGGGCACTGATCAGGACGAAATCGCTGGTGACCAACTGCGCTTGCGTGTTCTTGTACAGATTGAACGCGTGCAGATTCTGACCGGGGGTATCGGCCGTCGCGAAGAGGATTCTCTCCGGCATGGACGCGATGCGCAACACGGCCGTTGCCGTATAGCTGGGCACGTAAGTCAACCACACCAGCGGCGCGAGCAGGCCGGCGCACAGCATTCCGAGAGGCACGATCGCCCACCACTTGCGTCGGAACGCGTGAAGGTACGCCGCCCAACCCGGGTTGTACGGCTCAATCAGCGCGTCGTCGCCTACGGTATAGTGCGGTGAATACGTCGCCAGGCCGGCAGATTCGGAACGGGGCGCCAGAACGCCATTGCGCGACTCGATCATTTGGGGGGTCGCGCCCTTCGTTTCGGCGGTCGCGTCCTTCATTTCGGGAGGCGTGCCATTCGTTTGCGGGGTCAGGTCTTTCGACTCGTCTTTCATGATACTTCTCTCGTTTGGGACAATCGATCATTGAGGAGGACTTGGAAGTTGGTCGGTGCGGCCCTTGGTTTTGCGGGCTCCACCGGCGCGCCGTCGCGGACGATCGCCTTCCGGCGCGCGGGACGAAGTGCGGGAAGAGTTGCCGGGCTGGATCGGCAGTGGCCCCTCGGAGGGGTCCACGGCAAGCCGATTCAGCAATTCCACCTCGCCCAGCAGAATCCCGACAGCCAGCGGCATCATGAAGAGGCCGGCCAGATCATGGAAAACCATGTTCGCGATTTCCGAACTGACCAGTTGGTACAGGATGCCGGTCACGGTAATTCTCGCAATGTTCGCCACGACGGCTATTGGCGCGGCACTGAAAAGGACGATCAGGCGAAGCCAAACCGAACCTTTCATCACCAGGGCCATGGCGGCGCACACCGTCACGAAAACCATCATCATCCGCAACCCGCTGCAAGCCTCCGCAACGCCGAGTTCGGTTTGGGGCAGGACGATGACGTTCCCGCGGGCAAAGGTGGGAATTCCCACCAACTGGATCATGTAGGTACCGGCAACGGTGCCAATCCGCTGGAGCGGCTGGCTCACCAGGCCGGCTGCAAATCCAGGCAGAGGGACCATGAACACCAGGAAGACCGTTGAAGGCCAGGACCAGGCCAACGCCTTCCAGCCGCCGAGGAAAAGTGCCAAACCGGCCAGGCACGGCACGAGCGACAGGGGGTCTAACAGGGCGAAGTAGTAGTAGGCCGACGCCCAACGCATCGCCACGGCCAAGAGTACCAGCGGGATGCCCCACACCGCCCCGCGAACGGGCTGGAAGTGCATCATCTCGCGCCGCTTCCAAAGCAGGTATCCTGAGAAAACCGGCACAAGAAAACAGTAGTAATAGTCCGACTCTCTCGACCACCGTCGGACCAGCCCCGCCATCGCCGGCATTGACCACGGAAAAGTTGCAGCGCTCGGCCAGGTAGTGCGGTGCACCGGAATGGCCGTGACGTATGACGATGATATCGGGGTGCATGGCCTCGAGGTTGCGGGCAGTATCTTCAAGAGTTTCACCTTTGACCAGGGCAGAGGTGGAGGCGCTGATGTTGAGGGTGTCGGCGGATAAGCGTTTTTCGGCAATTTCAAAAGAAGCTCGGGTCCGGGTGCTCGCTTCGAAAAAGATATTGATGATGGTCTTGCCCCGCAGGGTCGGCACTTTTTTGATTTCCCTGGTGCTGATTTCCTTGAAGCTGTCAG
>SKZG01000566.1 GCA_007127495.1 Planctomycetales bacterium | reverse complement strand
GCTTTCTGTACCGCCGGAGGTGCTGGCCAAGCTGAAGGAGCTGAAACTCCCGGCCAAGCAGGGGGCGGCCCTGCGCGTACTGGCCGAGTCGGACGGGCCGCTGGCGCCGAACGAACTGGCCCGGCTGGCCCGGTGTGGGCAGGGGCCCATCGCGGCCCTGCGAAGCAAGGGCCTGATCGCCGCCCGCACCGGCCGGGTGCGTCAGCATCGGCCCGAGGACGCACCCACTCGCATCGAGCCGTCGGGCGTCGTTCCCAACGCCGCCCAGCAAGCGGCGCTCGACGCCATCCTGGCCTCGCTGCACTCGCGAGAACACCAGACCATCCTGGTGCACGGGGTCACCGGCAGCGGCAAGACGGAAGTGTACATCCGCGCGATCGAGGAGGTGGTCGGGTTTGGGCGTCAAGCCATTGTGCTGGTGCCGGAAATCAGCCTGACGCCGCAAACGGTCGAGCGGTTCCGCTCGCGGTTCGGCCGCGTGGCCGTCCTGCACAGCCACCTGACCGACGCGGAACGGCAGTGGCACTGGCAGCAGATTGCCGATGGCGAGGTGCCGGTGGTCGTCGGCGCGCGCAGCGCGGTGTTCGCACCCGCGCCCCACCTGGGGCTCATCGTGCTCGATGAAGAGCAGGAAGGCTCGTTCAAGCAGGATTCGGTGCCCCGCTACCACGCGCGCAACGTGGCCCTCCAGCGCGCCCGCATGGAAAACATCCCCTTGGTGCTCGGGTCGGCCACGCCGTCGCTGGAAAGCTGGCACCGGGCGCGGCGCGGCGAGTATCGGCTGGTCGAGCTGCCTCGGCGCGTGCTAGACCGGCCGCTGCCCGAGGTGCACATCGTCGACCTGCGCGCGCGGCTTGCCCAACGGAGCGATCGCGGCGCGGTCAGCCGGCAGTTGCACCAAGCGATGCGGCAGGCACTCGACGACGGCGGCCAGGTGATCCTGCTGCTGAACCGGCGTGGTTTC
Organism: Planctomycetales bacterium; assembly: GCA_007127495.1. Lineage (GTDB taxonomy): Bacteria > Planctomycetota > Planctomycetia > Pirellulales > Thermoguttaceae > PWXP01. Next base: position 1,989 of record SKZG01000566.1, on the reverse strand, counting down.
TCCACGCATATTCAGTGCCAGGCATGCGGCTACGTGGCGCGCTGCCCGGAATGCGACATTGCGTTGACCCATCATCGCACCCAGGAAATTGCACTGTGTCATTACTGCGATTACGAGATTCCCGCCCCCATTAAGTGCCCGGAATGCAGTTTTACCGGCATCCGCTACGGCGGGCTGGGCACTCAGCGTCTGGAGGCGGAAGTGCGGGCGCGTTTTCCAGGCGTCCCCTGCCTCCGCATGGACACCGACACCATGCAAGGACGCGGGGCCCACGACCGCGCGTTTGCCGCGTTTCGCGCCGGCGAGGTGAAGGTGCTGCTCGGAACGCAGATGATTGCCAAGGGGCTCGATTTCCCGAACGTCACCCTGGTGGGTGTGATCAATTCCGACGTGGCCCTGCACCTGCCCGACTTCCGCGCCGCCGAACGCACCTTCCAACTCGTCACACAGGTGGCGGGGCGAACGGGTCGCGGGCCGAAGGGCGGCCGCGTGCTGGTGCAAACGTTCAGCCCCGACCACCCGGCCGTCCGTGCCGCCGCCCGCCACGACTATACCGCGTTCGCCCAGGCGGAAATCCCCATGCGCGAAATGCTCCATTATCCACCGTTCGGCCGCATGATTCGGCTGGTCGTTCGCGGCCCGCGCGAGCAGCAAGCACTTGATTTCGCCACACGGCTTGCGGAACAGGTGCAATCGACCTTGGCCGGCCGGGATTCGACCGTGCGGGTTCTCGGTCCCGCGCCGGCGCCGTTCGCGCGATTGCGGGGCAAGTACCGGTTCCAAATTCAGCTTCAAGGATCAACCGCTGAACCCATGCGCCTTGCCGTGCGCGCCTGCCAGGAGCAGCTCCGCGCCCCCGACGAAGTCCAGTGGATTGCCGACGTCGATCCGCTGGATATGCTTTAGGATCGGCAAAGAAATAACTGTCCGATGTCCCCTCTCCCCTGGTGGGAGAGGGTAGGGTGAGGGGGAAGAAGATGCGACAGTCATTTCTTTGCCGATCCTTAGTGCCAGCCTTGCTCGCCGATCAACGGCACGAAGCGGCAGGCGGAAAGGCTTTCGCTTTCCGGGGCGCCGCCGACCTTGCAGACGGCCTCGAGCGTTTGAACGTCGCGCCCGCCAAGGGGAATGACCAATACTCCGCCCTCGCGCAGTTGCTCGAACAACGCCGGCGGACAACGCGACGCGGCCGCGGTTACCATGACGGCGTCGAACGGCGCGCGTTCCGGGCAGCCCAATGTGCCGTCGCCTACCCGCGCCTCGATGTTCCGGTAGCCAAGCTCGTTCAGGACGCGGGCGGCTTGCTCGGAAAGCGCCGCATGGCGCTCGATCGTGACGACTTCGCGAGCCAGCTCCGCCAGAATCGCCGTCTGGTAGCCCGTACCTGTACCAACCTCCAAGACGCGCTGCTCGCCGTCCAACTCCATGGCCTCGGTCATCAGCGCCACGATGTACGGCTGGCTGATGGTCTGCTGGCAGTCGACCGGCAGGGCCTGATCAGCGTAGGCCCGGTCGCGCTGGCTGGGCGGAAGGAATCGCTCGCGCGGGACCTTGCGCATGGCGTCGAGAACCCGCGGGTTCCGGATGCCCCGGTGCAACAGTTGCTTGAGCACCATGTCGTTGCGGGCTTCTTGCAAGTCGTCCGTCATGGTTCGCGAGGTCTTCGAGGGAAAACGCCACCTCAAGCGAGGCGCGTGGTCGGTTCGGGGCCGGGCTTCCAGTCGACCAGGTGGAGTTCCACGCTGCACCGGCCGCGAAAGCGATTGATGACGGGGCGAAATGCGATGTCCATGGGCGCGGCGAGGTTGGTAAGCGGCTCCGCCCATTCGCCGCCGCCGAATGCCACTGCCCGCAACGTGACGTCGTGCTGCTTCACGTGCAGCGAAAGGTGCCGGCCACCGCCAATCGGTTTGGGCGGACCGGCAAGCGTCACGCCGCTGGTACACATCAACGGTGGGCGGTTGCCCTCGCCGAACGGGGCGAGGCGGT
>SKZG01000459.1 GCA_007127495.1 Planctomycetales bacterium | reverse complement strand
CTGTCCCCTTCGCATGAAGCGGAGAAAACGGTTCGCGCCGCCCCGTGAACGGTTACGTCCAGCATAGCCGCGCGGGCCTGCTTGTGGAAGATGCCACGTCGAACGGCGATGGGCAATTCCATCTGAGGCGGCGCCCTTGTGCCGCAACCGGCCGCTGGTATGTTGGATGTTATGGCCCGCTGCAACGTAACCACGCAAGAAGACGGGACGCCCCCGGCTCCCTACTGGCTGCTCCGCCGTGCCGACCAGGCGACGGTCGCCATGCTGGTTCTTCTGGGGCTCGGTTCGATGGTCGGCTGGTGGACGGCCCGGGGTGGCCTGCGAGGGGAACGGATCGAGTTCGAACGGGCCGATCCGCTGCCGTATCGGTTTCAGGTCGACCTGAACTCGGCGCCGTGGCAGGAATTGGTGCTTCTGCCCGGTGTGGGCGAGACGCTGGCCATGCGGATTATCGAGTCGCGCCAGGCCGATGGGCCCTTCGCCGATGCCACCGACCTGCTCCGCGTGCGAGGCGTTGGACCAGCCACGCTCGACCGGTTACGCCCCTACTTGCTGCCGATCGCAGAAGGCGGCCATCTGGCAGGGGATTCGGCCCTTCCGACCAAGAAAGACGGCTGACCGGGTGATGAGGTAGAAGTTACCGGACCAGTTCCTGGAACAGAGGCAGGTGGCGGTAGTACACTTCGAGCATGAGCAGGTGCATGGTCGTCACGTAGAGTCGCCCGCCGGCGTGGCCCCATCGGTCGGGCACGGGCCGCAACGGGTGCCAGCTTCCGGCCAGAGGGCCGGTTTGCTGCTGGCCAGCTTCCATGATGGGCCGTAGCCGGTCGTTCCACTCGGTCCAGTATGGCTCTTGCATCTGGAACATCGCCTGGGTGGCATAGTACCAATAGTAGCAATCGCGCAGGGGCTGTTGGGCGGTTCCGACCTCGGGCGGGTTCGCGCGCAGGAAGTCGGCCCCTTGTCGCAACCGGGGGTTGTCGCGGCCGCGTCCCAAATAGATGCGCATCAGCATGCCCTCGGCGGTCATCGCGAGGTTCGGGTGGCGCCCAGCCCGCTGCTCCGGCACGTCGGCAGCGTACGGATTGTACACGTACTGCCCCTCGCCCTGCGGCGCCTGGGCCAAGTCGAGCCAGTCGTCCACCTTGGCTAGAACGTCAGAGGGCACTTCCAGCCCTGCCATCTGCGCGCTCTTCAGTGCCATCAACTGCCAGCCCGAAACCGACGTATCCGACTCGCGGGAACGCCCCTGCGAGTCGACATCGTAGCGCCATCCGCCGCGGGTCGGGTGCTGGGTTTCGCAGATGAACCGAACCGCCAGTTGGGCGGGCTCGCGCAACTGCGGGTCTTGGGTCATGCCGTAGGCTTCGCACAGCGCGATGGCCCCAATGCCATGGCTGTAGAACCAGGCGGGCCGGCTGCCGCCGGTGAACAGGTCGCCGTTGGGCTTCTGGTTGCGCACCAGCCAAGCAAGGGCCTTGTCGACCACGTCCCGGTGTTTGTCGTCGAGGTGCGTGTAGCCGGCGCCCAGGTAGGTCAGCAAGGCAAGGCCGGTGGCCGCGGTATCGGCCTGCATGACGCCGAGTGCCGGATCGGGCAAGTCGACGCCGGGCGGCAACTCGTGCAGGCTCCACCGGCCATCGGGAAACTGGATGCGCGCGAGAAAGTCGAGGCCCATTTCGACGGCCCGCTCCGTGCCTTCCGAGCCGCCGCGGTCCCGCGCGGCTTCCGCGCGGCGTCCGGGCGTCCGGTGTCGGAACCCTTCGGTCGGTTCGAGTACGGCGCCGTCGATGGCCAGTTCGCCGCCGCTGCGTTCGACCACAAAGCGGCGCGAGACGGTATGCACCACCTCGCTTTCGCGCCGTGCCCTCCGGCTGGGAATACCCACCTCCAGGACCGGTTCGAAACTCAGGCCGCCCGGACCGGGCAACGCGGCAATCTGTACCGGCAGACCGCCTTCCTGACGGCTGGGCTCGCCGGCCAATGCCCCTTCGTTCAGCTCGACGGCCCGTCCGGCCTCCTCGCCGCCGACTTCGGCCACCGGCGTTGTTTCCACCGTTTCGGCAAGGCCGCGTGGCAACCCCGGCGCGCGGCTGGCCCGTGCCGGGGCGCCGCCCACCACAGCGGCCAATACGGGGCCGTCCTCCCGGCCGTCCGGAAGCCTTCGCAAACCGGGCGTCGTGCCTGGGGTGGTCGCGGCGGGCCCGGCCTCGGCGGCCAACTCGGCAACCGCTGACCGATCGCTCGCTTCCCCAGGAAGGCCGGGCGTACGGCGTTGCGGGCCGACGTCTGCGGCCTGGAGTTCCCCGCCCGGCGGCGGGCCGGGTTCGCCGGCCATAGTGGATTCGGGGGCCGGGGCGGGCAGTTGGGCCATTGTGTCAGCCAGGGGCAAACGGCCCACGGTGCGTTGCGGGCGGGGCGCCGCCGCGCCCTCGACGGAAGCCGCCGTCAATTCGCCGGAACCACGCCGGGCAAGTTGCGCGGCATGGACTTGCGAAGGCGCCGCTTCGCCGGGATCGCCGGCGGCGGCAGGGCTTCCGGCGGGAAGGCCGGAACCGGCGGCGCGGGCGATTTCCGTCGCCGCGGCGGCTGCACCTCTCACTGCATCTGCCTCGGCAGTCGAAGTGGCGGCTGCTCCGGCCTCGGCTGCGTCAATGTGCGAGGTTGGGATAGACGCCACGGCCGTCGCCCTGCCCGGCGAGCCGGGCCCGCCCGCCGACGCCGGGGTGGGTAACGCCTCGCTTCCGGCGGCCACTCGGCCCGTCAGGGCAACCACCTGGGCGGCGTCCACCGAGAACTCGGCAGCGCCGCCGGCAACCGGCCGGTCGGCGGCCGCGGCCTCTGTGGAGGAAACGCGTTGCATGGTTGCCACTTCGCCCGGCTCCAGCGCGCTGGGGGCCGCACCTTCGGCCGCCGCGACTCCCACGGCGCCGGCACGGGGCGCCTGGTCGTCGGGG
>SKZG01000034.1 GCA_007127495.1 Planctomycetales bacterium | reverse complement strand
GCAGCTCCGACTGGGCGCCGAGGTGGTCGTCGGCACTCCGGGCCGCGTGCTCGACCTGATCGCTCGCGATACGCTACACCTGGAGCAGCTTCGCGTGATGGTGCTCGACGAAGCCGACCGCATGTTGGATATCGGCTTCCGGCCCGACATCGAGAAGATCCTTCGCCGTTGTCCGAGCAGCCGCCAAACCTTGCTGCTCAGTGCGACCATTCCGCCGCCGGTCGAGCGGCTGGCGCACCGTTACATGCGCGATCCGGAGATGCTGGACTTTTCGCCCGAAGACATTGGTGTCGAGACGATCGAGCAGTTCTACTTCTCGGTCGATCCGGAACGGAAGTTCGATTTGCTGGTCCAGTTGCTCAAGCGCGAGGAGCCGCGGCAGGCCATCATTTTCTGCCGGACCCGGCGGGGCACGGAAAAGATTCATCGCCGGCTCAGCCGCAAGTTCGAGGCTTCGGAGGCCATTCACGGCGATCTATCGCAACCGGTTCGAGATCGGGTTATGCGCAGTTTCCGCGATGGGAAGGTCCGATTCCTGGTGGCCACCGACGTGGTGGGGCGCGGGATCGACGTCACTAGCATCTCGCACATTATCAACTACGACATCCCGCAATTCTGCGACGATTACGTCCACCGTGTCGGACGCACCGGGCGGATGGGCCGCGAAGGAGTCGCCTACACCTTCGTGAGCCCCGAGGAGGGCAACGAGTTGACCCGCATCGAGATTCGCATCAACCGCCTGCTCCAGCGCGACGAGCTTCCCGGCTTCGACGCGCTCGCCCTGCCGCGCGACACGGAGCTTGGCGAACCGCTGCCGGAAAAACCGGCGCCCCAACCGGTGTTCGGCAAGCGGACGCGACGCTACCGCCGCGCCCTGTGAAACGGGGCTCTAGCGGTGTCCGGGTGGGAGCGGGTGCAACGGCTGCCCGCCCATCTCCGACATCGGAGCCGCCGGAATCATGGGAGAGCCCGGCGGCTGGGGAATGGTCGGAGGCGGTTCCGCGGAGCCCGGCTGAATGCGAACGGCCGCCGGCGCCGTGCCGGTGGCTTGATGCATGCCCCGCCGAAGCTGCTCAGCCCGGCCCAAAACAGCTTCCGTCGGAACGACCGCTTGAGGCCGAAGCTGGTAGGTCAGCGTCCGGTGGTCGCGAATCTCGCCGGGCACCAGGTTCTCGACAACGAAATCGACCGGGAAGTACTGATACCACGGAGGGGGGATGCTTTGCATCACCGTCTTCGTCTCATAGCCGTCCTTGACCAGCCGGATCTTGCGCGTCCCGTAGTAGGTGAAGTTCGTCGAAATGGGCGTCGTGCCAATCTCGTAATCGTCGACATAGACCAGCGCGCCGGGGGGGTTGCTCTGGATGGTCATGCGCCGTCGCACGCAGCCGCTCGCGCATACGAAGGCCACCGCAATAACACAAACGGCAAGTGATCGGGATCGAAACATGTCGCGAAATCCTTCCGATTTGGCACGCGGCAAAGAAGAGGACGTATCCACCCTGGGGCGAAGTATAGTTATTTGGGGCGCACCGTGCCAGCCCGAATGAAACGAAACCGATTCGGATGGGGACCATTCCCTTGCGTTCAGTGGCTCGCATCGTTACAATGGGAGCCGTTCGCTTTTTTGGGGGACGCACCCCTCCCAAGAGCCAGAAACTGAAAGCCCACCCTCCGCGGTTCCTCCGAAGTCCAGTAATTGCATGGATTCCTCCTCCTGTACCTGGGACCATTGCCTCGAATACGCCGCCGCGAGCGACGTTGGCTTGAGGCGATCCAACAACCAAGACAGCTACACCGTCGTGCTGGCCGATAGCCAGGCCACCTGGCAATCGCGCGGGCACCTGTTCATGGTGGCCGACGGGATGGGTGCGCACGCCGCCGGAGAGCTGGCCAGCAGGATGGCAACCAACGCGGTCGAACATACCTACTCAAAACGCACCGACCTAACCCCTCCTGGGGCGCTCTGCGCGGCCATACTTGACGCCAACGCCCAGATTCACCGGCGCGGCGAGGCGAGTTTGGATTTCAAAGGCATGGGCACGACCGGTACCGTGCTGGCATTGTTGCCCCAAGGCGCCGTGGTGGCCCACGTGGGCGATAGCCGCGCTTACCGTTTGCGCGGAAACCGCCTGGAACAGCTCACCTTCGACCATAGCCTCGTTTGGGAAATGCAGCAGGCGGGGCGTTTGGATGAGGGTGAGTTGTCCGGGGTGATCGGTAAGAACATCATTACGCGGTCGCTCGGGCCCAACGAGGGGGTGCAGGTCGATCTTGAGGGGCCGGTACCGGTGATCGTCGGCGATACGTTCCTGCTTTGCAGTGACGGGCTTTCCGGCCAAGTCGAGGACGACGAGCTTGGAACCGTACTGATGTGCCTCCCGCCCGAGGAGGCCGTTGCCGCGCTAGTCGACCTGGCGAACCTGCGGGGCGGGCCGGACAACATCACGGTGATTGCCGTCCGCGTGACGGGGCCGCAATTGACGCGGTTTTCGAGTGCCAACGGCGGCCCCCCGCCGCCGCCGACCCCGACCCGCCCGGTGCATCCGGCGTTATGGACCGTGCTGGGCATGGCGTGCCTCGCAACGCTTGGATTGCTTGCGTTGAAACTTTACTTGGCCGCATTGGTAGGGTTGGGCGTGGCTGTGGTTGCCGGACTGGCCGCGCTCGTGCAGCGATTTGGCGGCAGCCCGCCCGACGAGCCCTTCGATGGCCGCCCGCTGGGTCGCGGCCCCTATCGCGCCGCCACCTGCGGCGCGAACCCCGCTTTTGCAGAGCGATTAAACCAGATGATCGCCGACCTGCGCGACGGGGCGGCCCAGGAGAAATGGAACGTCGACCTCAAAGACCTCGATGAGGCGAACCAAAAGATCGAAGCCGCGATTCGCCAGGGCCACTATGCCGACGCCATCAGCGAGCAACTGCGCACCATCCGCTCCGTCATGGACCAGATCAAACAGCGCCGTGAG
>SKZG01000224.1 GCA_007127495.1 Planctomycetales bacterium | reverse complement strand
CCTGTTCAGCGCCGCCTTGCGCGACGCCTTGTGGGCCACGGCGGCGGGTTTCCTGATGACCGGGCTCTTGCCGTTTGTCGAAAAGACCTTCAACGTCCTGACGGACCTCAGCCTGCTGGAACTCGGCGACGTCGCCCATCCCCTGCTGCAGGAACTGGTCCGCCGTGCACCGAGCACCTACAATCATTCGGTTACCGTAGGATCCATTGCCGAGGCCGCGGCCGAGAGCATCGGGGCTCGCGGCTTGCTTTGCCGGGTGGGCGCCTATTTTCACGACATCGGCAAGATGCTCAAGCCGGGCTATTTCGTGGAGAACCAACGCGACCAACAGAACCGGCATGAAACCCTCGTGCCGGCCATGAGCACGCTCGTGATCGTCGCCCACATCAAAGACGGCGCCGACCTCGGCCGCCAGTACCGGCTGCCACAGCCGATCGTCGACCTCATCGAGCAGCACCATGGCACCACGCGTGTCGGGTTCTTCTTTGAACAGGCCAGCGAGCAGCAGAAGGCCAACCCGGACGCCGGACAGGTGGACGAGAAGACCTATCGTTACCCCGGCCCAAAACCGCAAACCAAGGAAGCGGGCGTGCTCATGCTGGCCGACGCCGTCGAGAGCGCCAGCCGTACGCTGGTCGATCCGACCCCGGCCCGCATCGAAAGCCTCGTCCGCAGTATCGCGGAACGGCGATTGCACGACGGGCAGTTCGACGAAAGCGGGCTGACCCTCCGCGAGCTGCGCACCATCGAACGCAGCCTTGTGATGTCGCTCACGGCCATTTACCACGGACGCCTGAAGTATCCCGACCAACGGACCGCCTGACCCATTTCACAAGCTGGAAGCGTATGCCTTGCAGCGCGGGATAAGCATCCTGCCTGTCGGAACCACTATGATCCAAGTCGACATCACCAACCGGCAGCGACGCCTCCCCATCGACCGGCCCCGATTGGAGGCCGCGGTGCGACGTGCGATCGAGCAGGCGGGCCGGAAGTCGGCCGAAGTGAGTCTTGCGATCGTCAACGACGCGACAATTGCCGAACTGCACGGCCGGTACCTCGACGACCCGACCCCCACCGACGTGCTCAGCTTTCCGCTGGAACGCGATGCCGAGCATCTTGACGGCGAGGTCATCGCCAGTGCCGAAACGGCCCTGCGTGCGGCCGCCCGGTACGGGTGGACGCCGGCCGACGAACTCCTGCTGTACGTCGTTCACGGTGTGCTGCACCTGGCGGGATACCACGACGGGACGCCGGAGCAGCGCAAAAGAATGCGCAAGCAGGAACGCGCAGTGCTTGCGCATTTTGGGCTGCGGGCTTGCTACCGTGCGCGCACCGCATCGAACCGCTAAACAGGAGCCGCTTCTTTGCAACCACACTATGAAGCCGCGAGATATGGCTGGCCGTGGCTGCGGCGGCCCCCCCGGCAAGACCCCAGGCAACCGCGGAGCGCTGACCCGTGACACCGACCCTCACATTCTGGCTTGCGGCGGGCGGACTGGTCGTGACGTGCCTGGCGGCGATCGGCGCCCGCTCCCTCGTCGAGTTCGCCCCGCACGAGTTGAAGGAGGTGTGCCGGCGGCACGGCGCGCCCGACCGGTTGGGGCAAATCCTTCGGCGGCACGACCATGTGGCCCTGGCCGCGGAAACCCTGCAAGTGGTGGCAACCGCCGTGTTTGTCGGGGCTTATTGCTTCTGGATTTGGGGCCTGCCGCAAGGTGCGGGACCGGCCAACATCGCCCTGCTCGTATCGAACCTCGCCGGCGGCGCCCTGGCCTTGCTGGCCGCGGAAATCTGGATTCCGTGGGCCGTGGTGCGGTTGTGGGCGGAGCCCTTCCTGTTCTATACCTGGGCGGCCTGGCAAGTGCTGTACTACGCGCTGTTTCCGCTTGTGCTGGTCGCCCGCTTTGCCGATACCATGATGCACCGACTCGCCGGCCGCCCGCCCGAACAGCCCGACGGCGACTCGTTCGAGGAAGACATTCGCGCCATCGTCAGCGAAGGGCATCGGGAAGGACTGCTCGAAGAAGACGCTCGCGAAATGATCGAAGGCGTGATCGAATTGGGCGACGCCGACGTGTCGGAAATCATGACGCCGCGCACCGATATGGTGTCGATCCCAAAGGCGCTCACCTGGGACGAATTGCTCGACTTCATCGTCCACTCGACCCATTCCCGCATTCCGGTCGTCGATAAAAGCCGCGACGACATCGTCGGCGTGCTTGTGACCAAAGACCTGCTTCCGGAACTGGTGAAGGGCCCGGACGAGCCCCGGCGCCCCTGGACCGAACTGGTGCGCGAACCGTTCTTCGTTCCCGAAACCAAGCCCATCAACACGCTGCTTCAGGAGTTCCAACGCGCGCGCAGCCACATGGCCGTTGTTTTGGACGAGTACGGCGGGGTTGCCGGGCTGGTGACCATGGAGGACGTGCTCGAGGAGATCGTCGGCGAGATCGTCGACGAATACGATCCCGACCTGGTGGAGGGAATTCGCATGCTCGACGAAGGCGTATGCGAGGCCCTCGGCAAGGTCCACATCGACGAGATCAACGAGCGGCTCGACCTGCACCTTCCCGACGACGGCGATTTTGATACGATCGGCGGGCTGGTCTTCAGCGCCCTCGGCCACATTCCCGCCGTGGGCGAGGAACTGGTGCAGGGCAACATCCGGATTACCGTCGTCGAGGCCACGCGCCGACGTATTGAACGCGTGCGCGTCGAGGTGCTCGACCATCCCCGCCAGGAATCGGCTTAGCTACCGCCATGCCCGCTGAAAAGGCTACCGCCATTATCGTGCGTACGGTCGATTTCAGCGAAACGAGCCTCGTGCTGACTCTATTCACGCGAGAATTCGGAAAGCTGGGGGCTTTAGCAAAGGGGGGAAGGCGTCTGAAAGGACCTTTCGACTCTGCTCTTGACCTGTTGGCCCTCTGTCGAATAGTCTTCCTCCGAAAATCGTCCGATTCCCTTGACCTTTT
>SKZG01000218.1 GCA_007127495.1 Planctomycetales bacterium | reverse complement strand
TTGTCAATACGGCCGACGCCCTGTGTTGGAAGAAGTCGTCGCCACCTCCGTCTCCATCGCGAACCACAACGCATCGCTGGCGAACCCCACGCGCACCGCAAGAATCCAGCGGGGGTTGGCTGACCCCGTTCTGGAGTCGCGAAGAGCCCCCGATGCCGAAATCTCCGCAGGATTTTGTCGGCATGGAACGCCCTAGAATGTGACGGACGCCGAAAGGACCCCCTGTGCAACAGCGGCAAAGCAAACGCGTCTGGAGACGGATTGTCTTCGCCCTCCTGACCGTCGCAGCGACGTGCAGCGGCGGCTGTTCCACCAGCCCGGTTCTAGGCCCGACCCCCGTCGCCCGCACGCTACGTCTTCCTACCCATTGGCGGGCACGTGCCGAGGAGCGCGAACTCCGTCGGGCCGTCGAAGCCGATAGCTTCCCGCGGGCCAACGAACACGGGCTGTAAGGACAGGACGCCCGGCGGGAACTCCGAGAGCCATTTCCTGGGGCTGCTTTATACCCCCCATGATGGGCACTGCATGGCCATTTCCTTGGCTCCTTCGTATCTGGGTGCAGGCCGCCTTCATTCCAGGGACGGCACACGGCTCGTGCCTACTGCAGTAAAGCGGCCTGCCCCTGGAAGCGGCACAGCCATTTCTTTTGCCACCTCGGCGTCATCTTTTCCAGTTATCGCGTTCTGGTAACGCAGGGCCATCTGGTGTACAATCAAAGAACCTGCCTTTGGGAAATTCCGCGCCAATCGATTGCGGCTCGGCGTGTTTCCAAGGGACCGTACCGATTTCAATTGACCGTACCGTTTTTCAACTTTCAGCAACAAGGGATGAATCAATGATGAGCAAGCGTTTTCAGCCGACACGCCGACAGTTCCTCGCGGGGACATGTGCGGCGTTCGCGGCGCCCTATCTTGTTCCGTCGACGGCGTTGGGCGATGAAGGACGCCCGGCGGCCAGCGAGCGGATCGTCATGGGCGGCATCGGCATCGGCAACCAAGGCCGGGGCGACTTGGGCGTGTTTCTCGGCCGCGGCGATGTGCAGTACGTCGCCGTTTGCGACGTCCGCAAGGGTGCCCGCAACGGAGCCAAGGGCCGTGTCGACGGCCGTTACGGAAACTCCGATTGCCAGGCCTACACCGACTTCCGTGAGTTGCTCGCCCGCGACGACATCGACGCGGTCCACATCGCTACGCCGGACCATTGGCACGCGATTCAGGTCGTCGAGGCTTGCCGTAACGGCAAGGATATTTACCTTCAGAAGCCCGAAAGCCTGACCTTGGCCGAGGGGCCGAAGATGGTCGCGGCTGCGCGGCGGTACGCCCGGATTGTTTCCGGCGGCAGCCAGCGCGTGCTGCAAGACTACCGTGGCGTGGTCGACCGATGCTGGGGCGGCGAAATCGGAACGGTGAAAGAGATCAACGTCAATGTCGGCCCTCTGTCGCAGCTCTGCTATCTGCCGGCGGAACCGGTTCCCGACGATATGGCCTGGGATTTGTGGCTTGGCCCGGCGCCGTGGGCACCGTACAACAAGGCCCGCTGCGACGGCAACTTTGGCACGAGGGGCGGAAGTTGGCGGTCGTATGTCGATTATTCCGGCGGCGGCATGACCGACTGGGGAGCACACCACTTCGGCGGGGCCACCTTTGCCGTCGACGTGCGCGACTTGCAGCCGGTCGAGGTCGTCTACCACACCGAGGGGAATCGCCACTGGTTGACGTTCCGTTACCCCAATGGCGTGCTGATCCACCACAACAAGCCCAACACCGGCAACTTGCACGTGGAGGGTACGCCGGGCGAGAAGGTTCCGCCGAAAACCATCCCCAGTTATGCCGGGCAAGGTGGAATCTACGGCGACTTCATCCACTGCTGCAAGACGCGCGAGAGGCCCTTCCGCGACATCGACCACGCGATCAACACGATGGTGGTCCCGCTGCTGGGCATCGTCGCTTATCGGCTGGAACGGTCCCTGAAATGGGACCCGGCGAAGCAAGAATTCCCCGACGACGCCGAGGCGAACCGCTTCCTGGACTACGCCCGCCGCGAACCGTGGGTGCTGTAAACTGCGCGGGCAGCGCCATTGGGCGTGTCTGCCCGACGAGAACCCTCTACGGCCGGCGAAGCGCCGGTCGTGGAGAAACGAACCCTACCGAAAACTAATAAGAGAGAAATGAATGATGAAAACTCAAGAACTCACGCGTTTGGCCGCTGCGGCAGGCCCGGCGGTCCTGGCCGGTTCCGCGGCGCTGGCGGCGGACGCCCCGAAAGTGCATTCGGCCGAGTTGGATAAGGCCTTTGAAGTGTTGGCGACGTTCGATTGGGGGTCCGAGCCCAAGGCGCTCAATCCGATCGACCGCGCCATTATCGCCACGGAGGGTGACGCAGAGGGCCGTAAGGCGCTCGAGGTCCGCCTGGCCGCCGTGCTGGGCAGCGATGCCTCGCGCGCGGCGAAGGACTACGCGTGCCGGGCGCTTAGCGCAGCGGGAACGGCCGCGTCGGTGCCTGCCCTGTCGGCCCTGCTGTCCGATGGCGAGTTGTCGCACATGGGCCGGTATGCGTTGCAGCGCATTCCCGACGCCGAAGCCGGCGAGGCACTGCGCAAAGCCCTGACGGAGCTTGACGGCGATCTGAGAATTGGGGTGATCGAGTCCCTCGGGGGCCGGCAAGACACGGCCGCTACGCCGGCCCTCAGCCGGCTGCTGAACGACTCCGATGCCGCTACGGTTGCCGCGGCGGCAACGTCGCTGGCAAAGATCGGGACGCCGGAGGCGGCCAAAGCGCTGGTCGCCGCCGTCGCGAAAGCGCCCGACGCCGCGAAAACGCCGGTCACCGACGCCTGCTTCCGCTGTGCGGAACGGTTGGTGGCCGACGGCAAGCGCGCGGAGGCCGTGGCCGTGTACAAGACGTTCACCGGCGCGGAGCAGCCCAGGCACGTTCGCCTCGCGGCGACGCGCGGCATGCTGGGCCAATAACCGCCGGGCTGGTGGACGGTTACCG
>SKZG01000019.1 GCA_007127495.1 Planctomycetales bacterium | reverse complement strand
TGTAGTTGTTCGCGATGCCAAGCGCCAGGTCCACGAGCCGCTTCTCCTTGTTCAGCCCGAGCACCTCGCCCACCTCGGCCGCCCGCTGGAGCACCAGGTGGGTGCGGTCGAAGAAAATGGCCTCCTTGGTCACCGGCACGATGAGCCCCCGCTTGGTCGTTTGCGGCGTTTCGATGTAATCTTCGCCGAAGCCGACGTTCGGGTACGGCATGCCGGGGTGGACCTCGGTGGCCTCGTCGGCGATGCGGCCGATGCCCGGAAGCTTCTCGCCGTCGAGACTGGTGGGAATCGTGTCGACCAGGCGTGACAGCACAAACGCCTCCTGCCGATACGCTTCGAGCACTTTCGCCTGAATCACCTGCCCGGTGATGTTCGAGAACGCCGTCACATCCACACCGTCGCCCGCCTCGAGCACGGTTTCGCCGTGTCGCGGGTCGAGCGCCCGCACCCGCTCCGGCCCGAGGGTGGCCTCGGCCAGGTCGCGGATGCTGAAATCGTCGGGCCGCAGGTGGCCCTGGCTCAGCGCCTCGTTCAGGTGGCGGACCGTCTGGCGCGGTCCGTTCAGTTCGTACATGCGCCGCAGTTCGCGGTACTTGATGGCTTGCATTGGGGTTTCTCCTGGTTGGGTTTGTGACGGGCCATGCCCGCCGGGTTGTTGGGGGAAAAATCGGACGGATCAGGCGGATCGCTCGGATCCCGTGCGCGCTACGCGCTCGGGCTGCCGCCGTACACGCCGCCGGTCATCACGGTCGAGCGGATGTCGACCAGCACGCTGGTTGGGCTGCTCGTCTCGCGCCGCGCGACGCGGCCGATGGCGTAACGGCTTTCGGCCACGGCCGCCACCTGCTGGTTCCGAAGCGCGGTGCCGGCGGTGTCCTCGGCCGCGCCCATCAGGTCGCCCAACTCGCGGTTGCCCGCGGCGGCGTCGAACTCGAACACGCCGGTGGTCGCCACCCGCACCGGCGAGGTCTCGCCCGCACGGCTGCGCTGCATCGCCACGCCCAAAAAGTTCGCGGCGAACTCCTCCTGGTTGCCCGGCTCAGTGCCCTGGTCGGGCTGCGCCGAGGCGGGCTTTGCGTTGTCGACGTCCTGCCACAGCAGGTCGCCAATCTCGATCTCGGTCGCCGCGTCCACGGCGGCCACCACGGGGTTCGTGTCGCCGTAGCGCCATCGCATTCGGTCTGCCACTTCGAAGTCTCCTTGGGAGTTGTTGGTTGCTGGTTGTTGGTTGCTGGTAAACGGTGGGTGAAGTTATTCGGGGCGCGTGATCGCCGCGGCGAACGCCTTGCCGTCCAGCGGGCGGAACAGGCTTTCGACGAGCAACTGATCGCGCGACTGCGCGCCGCCATCGAGCGACCGCACCAGCCGGGCACGCTCTTCCACCAGTGAACGCATCGCCGCGTCGCTGGGGGCCGCCAGGAGCGACTCGAAGAACTCGGGGCTGGTCACCGCGCGGGCGGTCGGGTTGGTTTCGTCGGGGGCGGGCAGGCCGCACTCGGCCAACATGCGCCGGGCGTGCTCGCGACGCTGCAAGAGGGCCAACTCGGCCTCGCGGCGGGCAATGTCTTCCTCGCGCCGGGCAATGTCTCCCTCACGCCGGGCAAGGTCCTCGCGAAGCCGCCGGACCTCGCCGGCCGCCTCCGCATGGGTCGCTTCGCCCGGCTCGGGCCGCCGCTCGGCCGGCGTTGCAGCCGATGCCGCGCCCGGGGCCGCCTCGCAGCCGCGGCCGGTGCGACCTTCGAACAGCCCGCGCGTCGTGGCGGGGTCGGCCACCAGGTCGACGCTTTCCACCCGCGTAATGGCCTCCACCACGAGGTCGTCGCCGCGCCGCGCCGTCCGTGCCTGCACGTGGTGCGAGAAGCCCACGTTGGCCGGCGCATGCTCGGCATCCCAGGCGAGTTGTTCGGCCAGCGCGTGCTTGGGGTTGAAGTGGAAGTCGGCGAACAGCCCCTCGCCGTCGCGCAGCGCCACGTTGCGGATGGCGCCGATGCGGTC
Organism: Planctomycetales bacterium; assembly: GCA_007127495.1. Taxonomy (GTDB): domain Bacteria; phylum Planctomycetota; class Planctomycetia; order Pirellulales; family Thermoguttaceae; genus PWXP01. The sequence continues at coordinate 1,000 of SKZG01000019.1, read as the reverse complement.
CTGGTAGTCGCGCGGCCGGGCGGGCTGGTCCTTCGGGTGGTTGAGGTTCACTTTCGCGTCCTCGTACAGTGGGGCGGCCTGGGCGAGCGCCTCGGGCAGGTACACCCGCCCGTTGCGCGAACGCAGGCCGAGAATCTTCACCCCCCGAATCACGCCCGCCGCACGGTCGACCCGAACGTCCGGCCCATGCCATCCGGCGAATTCCTGAAGCGTTTCGTTGGTTTGCGTGGTTGCCGTCATAGGTTTCCTCGTGGTCAAGGTTCAAGAACAAGGCTCTTCCGTTTCTAGGTGCAGGCCACGCTAATGTAGTGGGCACACGCGGTGTGCCGTCCTTGAAACCAAGGCTGTCTGTACCTGGAAACGGAAGAGCCAAGAACAAAAAAAAGGGCCTGACCGGAACCCCTTGGTGCAAGGTTCCCGCCAGGCCCTTCCGAGTACCCGCCTCAGCGCGGGCCCCGGTCCGATACCGTGGGTTGTGTTCGTTGTGTCGTTCTAGATCCGTCCGATCCGCCCGATCTGTCTGATCCGACCGATCGCGCCCGGCCGCTCAGCGTTCAATGCGTTCGAGCTTCCGCCGGATATGCTGGATGGTGCCGTCCTGCACATTCAGTTCCAGGGCAACGATGCCGAAGAACCCGCGCCGGGTGGCCTCGGCCAGCATCTCTGCCATCGCCGCTTCCAGTTGCGCGATCTTCTTGGCGTTGCCCGGCGTTCGTGCGTGCGTCATCATCGCCCGCTACCTTACCACATTTCGGCGAAACTTCAAGAGAAAGTTTTGGGCCACCGGCGGCAAATGGCGTGGGAAGGCCACGTGACCGTGGCGGCCACGACCGACCTGCCGACCGGCGGCCCCCCGGTGCCCGGTCAGATGAGGCCCCCACCCCGGTGTGTCGCCCCCGGGCGAAGTGACCTGGATTTTCCTTGCATGCCCTTGACCTGGCGGTTTCGCTTGTCTACCCTTGAACGAGTCAAGTGAATGGGGTGGTCATGCCAAAGTCGA
>SKZG01000054.1 GCA_007127495.1 Planctomycetales bacterium | reverse complement strand
TCGTGTTAAGCAACGCCTTCAACTCGGGGCAAGCAATCGCCGCCACGAGAAGGTCTTCACGGTGCAAAACACGTTTGGCATCGCGAGTTTTTACATAGGACCGCTTCCGGCTTCCGGTGCGAAAGACTTCTTGAAGCCGATGTGCCGGAGGGCGCATGTGGTCGACCTGCTCGGGGTTGGGCCCGAACGGTGCGCGATTGCTTCCCGCCAGCCGCTGAATCTTCTCCCAGTACGGGAGTAACCACGCCTCGAAATCGTGCTGTGCGGCATGGGGATGGAACCGGTCGTTTTCGCCAACCCATTGCCGCATCTTGCACTTGGCGTCGGCCGCATCGGTGAAGTCGGGCGGTCGCGCGCCGGTATAAACGTCGGTCAGAGCGATCACTGCATCGGCCGGACGCACGCGGTCGCCGAGTAGGTTTTCCACCACACGCCGCAGCTTCGGGCCTTTCGGAATCGGGCCGTCGTAGGGCAAGGGGTCGAGTCTCGGCATCTGTCCCGCCAACTGCGTTTCAAGAAAGGCTCGCAAGTACGGTATGAAGACCCGTTCGGTTCTCCCTTCAACGATGACGGCAATTCTCATGGGCGGCCCCCGATCCGGCCCATCCGCCATACTTCGTCGAGTGTGTACTCATGGAGCCACGCTTCCAGGTCCAACTCGCCGGCCCGCGTGGCAGTCGCCAGCCCGTCCTCGGCGACGTCGAGCACCACCACCTCGTCGGGATGGAGGAATCGAACGAGGCGGTCGGCATGGGTGGCGACAATTAACTGGGTGCGAGCTGACGCCTCTCGCATCAGGTCTGCCAATAAACTGAGCAGTTCCGGGTGCAGGCTGACCTCGGGTTCGTCGATTTGCGTGACGGCCGTCAGGCCGGGGCTCTGCAGGAGCGTGACCAACCAAAGGAAGCGCAGGGTGCCTTCGGACAACTGGTGCATGAACAGTGGTTGCGTGAAGTTCCGGTCGCGCCACGTCATTGCCAGCGTGCCGGCGGCCACGGGCGGGAAGTCGAGGCGGACGAAATCTTCGAAACCGGCCCGGAGCGTGTCTTCGATCGCCTCGAACCGGTCGCGATCGGCCTCCCGCAGGTAGAACAGGCACGACACGAGGTCTTCGCCGTCGGCACCGGGCAACTGGGCGGGCCGCAGCGGTTGCGGCATCCGTACGGGCGACCGCGGGGCGACGTTCAGAACGTGGTAGTGGGTCGAGGACGCCAATTGCTTGCGGAACTCCTCCGGCTCGCGGAACAGCTTGGGAACCTGGGCCAGCGAGGTTTCCAACGGGTTATGGTCCCAAGTGGGACGCACCAGTCCGCCGTTAGGAACCTCGAAATAGCGTATGTCGCCGTGTCGCGACTGGATATGCTTGAAAGGCGGCGGAACGGCCTCCCGCTGCTGCCACAGCATCTCTTCGGCAACCTCGTACGCCACTCCGGTCGGCGCCAGGGTGAGTTGATAGACCAGCGGGTTACTGTCAGGGACGGCCATGCGCAAATCGTAGCTCATCGACTGCGCCCGCTCGAGCGTCAGGTTCGCGCCGAGCCCCTGCATTTCGCTGATTGCGCTTTTCAACTCGCCCGACGCTGAAGCGGAAAGCAGCGAGAACACGTCCAGCAACGACGTCTTCCCGCACCCGTTCGCCCCGATCATCACGTTCAACGGCCTTAGCGGCAGTTCGACGTCGTGCAGCCGGCGGAAGCCCTGGACGTGGATGCGCTCGAAGTGATTCATGTTTTCGTGTTCCTTGGTGGACAGCATAAGTTGACTGCTACAACCCCGGAATATTCATGGTCATCGACACACCGTCAGACCTCGTCTTCCTGAAAATAGTCCGTGTCCATCCTCTTGATGGTGAAGGTGCGTGCGGTTGCCACTCCGATGTCGTAGTCGATCATCAACTGGGCTAACCGGGTACCGTCGATCAGTACGATCTTCTTATCAATCTGTTTGACAAACTCCACTGCTTCTTTGGAAAAACCGGCTGTCGTTAGCAGAACGCCCTTCTTGGCTTTGAATGCGTCCATGCTGCCGGCGAACGCCTGCACGATGGGCCTGCCCACCGTGTTCTCCCAACGCTTCGCCTGGATACACACGATGTCCAGCCCCAGCTTGTCCTCTTTGATGATGCCGTCGATTCCTCCATCCCCCGTTTTCCCAACCGCGTGGGCTGCGTCAGACAATGAACCACCATATCCCATCGCCACCAGCAAATCAACAACCAACCGCTCGAAGAACGGAGGGGAGCAGCTCTTGACTTGGCCCAGCAGATCGTCGGCCAACGCGCCGCGCAGTTCCTGATAGGAGGCCTCGAGCAGTTCCTCCGGCGTGTGCTGGGTATCGCCGACTTCAGCTTCCTCGGGCGCCTCCTTCTTCTTGTGCCAGTCCATCGACGGAAACTGCTTGAGGAACGCGATGTCGATCTTCGGCGGATTCCGGGCAAGCACAGCCCTCCCCTGGTCGGTGATGCGATACCTGGTACGCGAGAGGCTAGTCAACAAGCCAGCCCTCTTGAGATAGGCCTTTGCCCAGGCAACGCGGTTGGAGAAGACCTTGTTCTGCCCACTTGGCAGCTTCTGCTGAAGCTCGTCCTCGGTAAGGTCGTAATGCTCAGCCAGTGTCTGCCTGATTTCCGCATTGTTATGATCGTTGCCATCGGCAATGATCTTCAGAAGCGGCAGCATCAGGCTCTGGAAATCGGGAATGGGCATCAGGGGCTCCAAAAGCGGTTTTGGTCTCTTTGTTTCCTGCCCTTCGGGATTTCTCCCCAGGCTGGCGCAGGCGCTATTCACCTGCCCAAGAGGGGATGCCATGCCGTTTGTCCAGGCCCGTCAAGGGCCAGGGTGACACTATACCACGAAGTGCTTCTGCTTGGCAGTGCCCCTGTGCCGGGAAGGATTGGAGCGACCACATCGTGGAACTCCACCCGTCTATTGACGTCTTATGCAATGAAATGCCGCAAGCCCCTCCGCTGTCGCGGCGCCGTCCTTGCGACGGTGTGGGTTGC
>SKZG01000456.1 GCA_007127495.1 Planctomycetales bacterium | reverse complement strand
TGGGTGCCCGACGGCGCCGCCATGCTCATTGACCTCCGCGCCTGCGACGGCCTGACCTCGGCCCAGGGCCGGCTGCTGCTCGATTCCCTGGCCGACTGGTGGGAGCCGGCGATTGCCGCGCCGCTTCGCGGGCTGCGTTTGGACCTTCAAGCCGTGCGGCGGGTGCGCGTGGTTTCGGCCGATTTAGCAGCCTGGCCGGACCGGCTGGTACTGCTCCTGGAGCTTCACGAAGGGCATGATGCCAGTATTCTCGCCGCGCGAGGCGAGGCCGTGCCGATTGCACTCGGCGAGGCGACGTGCCGCCGTCTGGCCGATGGGTGGACGCATCCATTTGCCGTGCTCGACGAACGGACCATTCTCACCGGCGATGAAGCGGTGCTTAGTGCGTTGGCCGGTCGGACGGAGCCCGAGTTCCATAGCGAGCCGGTCGGCGGCATGCTGCAGAACAAGCCGTCGCTCGGCTCGGCCGACGCCCGCCTGCTGATCGACCTGAACGCCGCCCGCAAGGCCGAATGGCGATTTCCGGACGCGGCGCTCGACGTGTGGCCGGAAGCGCGTGCCGCGTGGCATACGCTCGTGGGCGTGCCGACCGGCCTCGACCTGATGTTGCGATGGCCGGACCGCCTTCGGTCGGAATGGACGTTGGCGTGCGAAAGCGAGACGGCGGCGGAAGAAGTACGCGAGGCCCTCGAACGGTTGTTGCCGTTGCTCCGAACGGCGGTTGCGACGAGGGCCGCACAACTCGCTTCCGCCGAGCTGAACCCGACGGCCGCCGCCGCGTATCAGACATTCCTGGGCGAGGCCTCGACCGCGTTGCAGTCGGTCCAATGGAACCTCGACGACCGGCACGTCCGCATCGACGTCGACTGGGGCGCGGGCCCATGGTCCTTGGCCACGGCAACTCAGGCGGCGCGCCCGTCGCTTCGCGCCGATTGGCTCGGCGCCGCACTCGCCGTGGACGCCGACCGCCACCAGGGCATCGGAAGGGGATTAAGCGACTATCAGCAGGCTGAAGGCGCCCTGCCGCCGGGCGCCGCGGGCGGCTCCCTCCTGCCCCCGGAAACCCGCCTGAGCTGGATCGCTGAACTCCTGCCCTATTTCGGGCATGCTGACTGGCACCGCTCCTTACGATTCGGCTACGCGTGGAATTCGCCACAGAACCGGGGCGTCACCCGCCGGCAACTCGACCGATTCGTGAATCCTGCGTTTGGGCCCGGCCGAACCGGCGCCGGTTACCCCGTGACCCATTACGTGGGCGTTGCTGGAGTAGGCCCCGATGCCGCCACCCTGCCGGCCGATCATCCGCGGGCGGGCGTTTTCGGTTTCGGCCGCAGAACACGCCTGGAAGACATCGGCGACGGCGCCTCGAACGTCATCGCGCTGCTGGGCGTGACCCAAGATCACGGCGCCTGGGCCGCCGGGGGCCATGCGACCGTGCGCCCCCTGACGACGCGGCCTTACGTGAACGGTCCGGACGGGTTCGGGAGCGGTCAGTTGAACGGCATGTTGGCCGGCATGGCCGACGGCTCGGTCCGGTTCATCTCGAAGGACGTCGATCCGGAGGTGGTCGAGCTGCTCGCGACGATCAACAGCGGCAGCAACATGACGGTGGCCGCGCTCGGGGAGCCTGCAAAACCGCAACCCACGGCGGCGGGCCCCGGCGAGTCGGCGCGACCGCACCCTGTAGCCCCGGAAGCCGACGAAGCCACGGTGCCGCATCGCGAGCCGGCGGCTGCCGGCGCCGACGACCCCGCCCGCCCGCCGCTGCCTGCGATCGACGTGGCGGAACGCCTGGCCACGCCGGTGCCCGACATTTCACTGACCGACATGCCGCTGGGTCAGGCCGTGTCGCTTCTTGCCCAACTTGGCGGAATGCCCGTCACCCTGGATGCGGAGGGGCTTCAGTCGCTGGGGGTCTCGTTACGCGATTCGGTTTCGATTCACCACGCGAACGCGACGCTTGGCGACGTGCTGGAAGCTACCCTGGCGGAGCGGGGCCTGGTGTATCATGCGGAGGCGGGCCATGTTTTGATCACCGCGCCTGCGGTCACGCGGGCGGAGTTGGTCCGCCGGCACTACAGCGTCGCGGACTTGGCCGGCGATGCGACGTCGCTACGGCAACTCGCCACGGTCATCGAAGAATTGATCGCGCCGGAGTCGTGGCAGAGCCAAGGGGGCCCGGGCCTCCTCCAGGTCGAGGACGGCTCCTTGGTGGTTGAGCAGACGGCGGCAACCCACCACCACCTGCTGGTCTTTTGCGAGAAGCTTCGCCGGGCGCGCGGCCTGCCGATTCGAAGCCGATTCCCGGCCGAGTGGTTCGACCTGGCCACGCGCCGGAGCCAAGCATCGGGCGTCTTGAAGGAAAAAGTGATGGCCAATTTCCGGGAGCTTGCCCCCTTGGTCGAAGTCCTGGGGCACCTCGGAGGCTTGGCCGGGGCCGACATCCTGATTGACCGCCGGGCGCTCGCGGCGGAGGGGATTTCCGACGCCGCGCCGGCCTCGGTGGCCGTGGTCGACGAGCCGTTCGACGCCACGCTCGATAAGCTCCTCCGTCCCTTGGGCCTTGCGTGGCGGTCGCTCGACGCCCACACCGTGCAGGTGAGCACGCAAGCCGCACTCGACGCCGCCATGGAACTGGAGTTCTACCCCGTGGCGCCGCTACTGGACGGGCTGGTGACCGGCTCGACGCTCATTGAGCAAATCCGGACCCGCATTGCCGGCCCCACGTGGTCCGACGCAGGCGGTCCGGGCGTCATCCACTACGACGCGAAAGCCCGCTGCCTCATTGTGCGTCACAACCAGGCCGTCCAGGCCGCGGTGGAGCGGCTGCTCCGCGACCAGTCAAGGTAACTTTGGGGTCAGCAGTCTGTTGGACAAGAAGCCTGGCGACCGGGGCGTTCCGCAGTTGGAGCATTTGCATGGACGGCCGACCGTGGAAGCCATCATGGCGGCGGTTGGCGAGCATTTCGGAGTGGACACCGTGAAACCCCCATGGAGTGAAAACG
>SKZG01000016.1 GCA_007127495.1 Planctomycetales bacterium | reverse complement strand
GTGTTTCGGTTTGGGTCGCCGCGTTGGTGCCGCCCGCGGGCGGCACCAACGCGGCGACCCAAACCGAAACACGGCAAACGCCTCTTTGTAGTGGTCAAACATCGCCCCACCGACGCAGGGTCGGTGGTGGCGTTTTCGGTTTGAATACCTGAGCGATGTCGGGTGTTTCGGCTGTCTCAGCAGCCTGCTTCGGCCGAGCACGGCGGGAATGCACTTCGAACGAACGGACAACGAACCATGACCGAACCAACGCCGCCGTCTCGCCCCCTGTTAACCCGCATCATTGAAACCTTCCTGCGGGGCGACGTGGCCGTCCTGCTGGTGGTCGTGTCGCTTGCATTGGGGGTGGCGGCTCTGGTGCTTACGCCTCGCGAGGAGGAGCCGCAAATCGTCGTTCCCCTGGCCGACGTGCTGGTGCGCGCCCCGGGTCTCTCGGCCGAGGAGGTCGAGCGGAAGGTTACGCGCCGGCTCGAAAAGCTCCTGTTTCAAATCGACGGCGTCGAGTACGTGTACTCGATGTCGAAGCCGGGCCAAAGCATCGTCACCGTCCGCTTCTTCGTGGGCGAGGACCGCGAAGATTCGCTGGTGAAGCTGTACAACAAGATCCACTCGAACGTCGACGATATTCCGCCTGATGTAGCCGATTGGGTGGTCAAGCCGATCGAAGTGGACGACGTGCCCATCGTCAACGTTTCGCTCTGGTCGGAGCAGCCCGAGCGGTACGCCGACTTCGAACTCCGCCGCCTGGCGGAGGAACTCCAGCACGACTTGCAGGCGATTACCAACACGAACCGGGTTTCGGTCATCGGGGGCCGCCCGCGGCAAATTCGCGTGTTCCTCGACGCCGGCCGGCTGGCCGCCCGGCAAATGTCGCCGTTTCAGGTAGCCGAGGCGTTGCGGGCGAGCAACGTGAACCATCGGGCCGGCGACTTCGACCAGCAGGACCGGCAGTTCGTGGTCGACGCGGGCACCTTCGTGCGCGACGGGCGCGAGTTGGCGAACCTCGTGGTGGGCGTCGCCGGCAACCGGCCCGTGTACCTGAAAGACGTTGCCCGTGTGGAGGACGGTCCGGCCGAAGTGGCCGGCTACACCTGGATGACCTTCGGCCCCGCGGCTCGAGCCCCGCGCGAACCCAAGGACTTGGGGTCGCGAGCGACGGCCCCAAGCGCGGATACCGATGCGAACTTGCACGGGCAGGTCTTTCCCGCGGTCCACATTGCCGTTGCCAAGCGGAAGGGGAGCAACGCCGTGTGGGTGGCCGAAGGCGTGCAGCAGCGCATGCGGGAACTTGCCGCCGCGGGCCTCCTGCCCGAAGGCGTCCACTACCGAATCACGCGCGACTACGGCGAAACGGCCAACGAGAAGGTCAACAATCTGGTGGCGAGCCTCGCCGTGGCTGTGGTCACGGTCATCGCGTTGATCGGCGTGGTGATCGGCTGGCGCGCGGCGCTCGTGATTGCACTGGCGGTGCCGGTGTGCTACAGCATCACGCTGTTTGTGAACCTGCTGGCCGGCTACACGATCAACCGGGTGACGCTGTTCGCGCTGATTCTCGCCCTGGGCCTGCTCGTCGACGACCCGATTACCGATGTGGAGAACATCGTCCGCTACTTTGGCATGCGGAAGCTCAAGCCGCGCGAGGCCACGGTCAAGGCGATCCAGGAGGTGCAGCCGGCGCTGATCCTCTCGACGCTGGCCATCATCGCCAGCTTCGCGCCGCTGATGTTCATCACGGGCATGATGGGCCCCTACATGGCGCCCATGGCGATGAACGTCCCGCTGACCGTGACGGTATCGACGCTGGTTGCGCTGTTCATCACGCCGTGGGTGGCGATGGTCGCGCTGCGGCGCCTGGCCGAGAAGAAGGAAGGCGAGCCCGAGTACGATCCCACCAGCGGCGCCCTGTACCGGATCAGCCGGGCCGTGCTGGGGCCCGTGCTCCGGTCGCGCGCTGCAAGCTGGGGCGTACTGGCGGGCGTGGCCGTGCTGCTGGCGGCCACCATGACCGTGCCGGCGTTCCGCGTCGTGCCGCTGAAAATGCTCCCCTACGACAACAAGGACGAGTTCCAGATTGTCGTCGACATGCCCGAGGGCACCACCCTCGAACGCACCGACGCCGTGACGCGGCAGTTGGGCGAGTATCTGGCAGGCGTGTCGGAAGTGACCGACGTGCAGATGTACGTCGGGATGGCCTCGCCGATGGACTTCAACGGCATGGTGCGCCATTACTTCCTTCGCCGGGGTGCCCATCTGGCCGACATCCGCGTGAACCTGGCCCCGAAAGACAACCGCGTGCAGCAGTCGCACGCCATCCTGCTGCGGCTGCGCGACGACCTGACGGCGATTGCCACTGCGGCCGGGGCGAACGTCAAGCTGGTCGAGGTGCCGCCCGGTCCGCCGGTGATCGCCACCGTGACGGCCGAGGTGTACGGCCCGCCCGAGGCCCGGTACGACGACATCATCGCCGCCGCCCGGCGCGTCGAGGCCCGCATGAAGCGCGAGCCGCTGTTGGTCGACATCGACACGAGCGCCGAGGCCGATCAGCCGAAGGTCGTGTTTGAGACCGATCAGCCGAAGGCCGCGCTTTCCGGCGTGTCGAAGCAGACGATTGCCCAGACGCTCAGCTTGGCCCTGGAAGGCCTGCCGGCCACCATCTTGCAGGTGCCCGGCGAGGTGAACCCGCTTTGGGTCAACCTGGAAATCGACCGGGCGAAGCGGTCGTCGCTGTCGGACCTGGAGGAGTTGTACGTGCGCGGCGAGGAGGGACAGATGGTCCAGGTTGGCGCGTTGGGAGAATTCGTGGCCGAGCGCGACGGCCGGCCGGTGCTGGAAGACAAGACCATCTACCGCAAGAACCTGCGTCGGGTGGTGTACGTATTTGCCGACGTGGCCGGCCGCCCGCCCGCCGACGCCATCCTCGACATCCTCTTCGACCGGTTGCCCGACGGAGACTGCCCCAATTTTCGCGGCGCGGTGGCCGACGTGGCCGACGTGGCCGACGTGGCCGACGTGGC
>SKZG01000457.1 GCA_007127495.1 Planctomycetales bacterium | reverse complement strand
CCTGGGCCCCGAGCAATTCCGCGAAGAACTGGAGGCGATCGACCTGGAACTCAGCGCCATGGTTTCGGAGGAACCGACCGTCTGGTATTTCGACCGCCTCCAATTCCGAGCCGAACAGCTCCTGCGCGAGGCGCAAACCGCCGTCGAGCGGGGGCGCGCCCGCATGCTCATCGACCGGATATCGCAGTTTGACGACCTGAAGCGGCGGCATCGCGAGGTCGCGGCATTGCGGGAGCAAACCGATCGGGCCAATCGGCGTTGGGCGCAGCTCAGCCCGATGCAGGGCAGCGAGGCGCAGCCTGCCACGGTGAACCCGCGGTTCGACGGCAGCGGCCAGTTGGTTCGGGTAACGTCTGCGAAACCCGGCGCTCCCCAATTTGTCTTGCTCGATGATCAGGGCCAGCCGAGCTTTTACGTCACGCCGGCTCCGAACCTGAACCTGCGCAGTTATGTCGGTCAGCGTGTGGGGGTGAACGGGACCGCCGGCTACATTCCCGAGCAGCGAGCCCGCCACATCATGGCCAGCCAGGTTCAGCCGATCACGGTTCGGTAACGCGGCTGGCGACCGTCCAGTGTCCTGGATGCACCCGGAGTTTGCGCCATGACTCGTGAAAAACACTCCAAGGAAGCCCACCCCCCTAGTGGAGCGAAGGCCTCGCCCACGGCCAGCACGGGTCGTGACGATCAGGCGCCGGTTCGTGCGACGCCGCGCCGGTTGGCGGGACTGATCGACAAGATCAAGGAGTCGGCTGATCGGCTTGCTTCCGATCAAGCGACACGGGGCGACCTGAAGATTCTCAGTCGTACGCTGCGCGAGCTGCGATATGCCTTCAAGGTCTTTACCCCGTACCGCATGGTGCGTAAGGTGACCGTCTTCGGTTCGGCTCGCACGTCCAAGGAGCACCCCTGTTACCGGCAGGCCGTCGATTTCGGCCGCCGGATGGCTGCCTGCGATTGGCTCGTTGTCACGGGCGCTGCCAGTGGCATTATGGAGGCCGGGCATGAGGGCGCCGGGCGCGAGCGGTCGATGGGGTTGAACATCCTCCTGCCGTTCGAGCAGGAAGCGAACCCAATCATCGCCGGCGATTCGAAGCTGGTCCACATGAAGTACTTCTTCACGCGGAAGCTCATGTTTGTGAAGGAGACGAACGGGATTTGCCTCCTGCCCGGCGGATTCGGTACGCTCGACGAGGGGCTCGAGGTGCTCACCCTGTTGCAAACCGGCAAGCGCGATCCCGCGCCGGTGGTTCTGCTGGACGAGCCGGGCGGTACGTACTGGCAGGGCTTCGATGAATTCGTCCGCGCGCAGTTGCTCGGCAGCGGCATGATCGATGCCCACGACCTGTCGCTGTACCGCATTACCGACCGTGTCGACGAGGCGGTGGACGAGACGACCGGATTCTATACGGTGTATCACAGCATGCGTTATGTCCGCGCCCAACTGGTCATGCGTCTTCTCGCGCCGCCGAGTGCGGCGCTGCTGCGCCGAATTCGGCGCGAATATGCCGATATCGTGGCCGAGGGTACTTTTTCCGTGAGCGGGCCACTCCCCGAGGAGAAAGACGAACCCGACCTCGCCGACTTGCCCCGGCTTACCTTCTGTTTCGACCGGCGCAACTGCGGGCGGCTCCGCGAACTCATTGACCTGCTCAACGGACGGCGGGGCTAATTGGGAACCGTCCTGGGCTTCACCGGGCGGCGTGAGCCCAATGCCACTTACTTTGTAGCGGCACGGCGCAATTCGTCCGTTATTACAGTCGGAAAACCGGGCGGCTCGCGCCGCTCCGCTAACAAAATGCCCCTCAATGGTCCCAAAGTAAGTGGCATTGGGCGCGAGCCCCCCCTCTTGACAGGGAAGCCGGCGCCAACCACAATGGATCGGTAACCGGCCCGCTGCCGGTGTTTTAGCGTTACCCACACCCAAACGTCATTATGGAAAGTACCTCGCTGCTGCTTACCCCCGTGGAACAGGCCGCGCTGGCGGAATCGCCGTTCGAGCCCATCTATCCGGCCACCGAGCATCTGGCCGTGCTTACGGTCAACAATTTTCCCACGCTGGGCCGGTTGGTGGCGCTGCGATTTCTCGAGTGGGCGGGCGAGCATCCGGGCGGCGTCATTTCCTTGCCCACCGGTAAGACGCCCGAGTATTTCATCCACTGGGTGACCCACCTGCTGGCGACCTGGGAAACGAACGAGACGCGCGGCATGCTGGAGAAGTCAGGGATCGATCCCGGCCGGAAGCCCGACATGCGGACCTTTCATTTCGTGCAGATCGACGATTTCTACCCGATCGACCCGTCGCAGAAGAATAGTTTCTATTATTACGTCAAGAAGTTTTACATTGACGGCTTTGGGCTCGATCCTGCCAAGGCGATGTTGATCCATGGCGGCGAAATCGGGCTGTCTGCCGGGCAGACACTGGCCTCGGTATGGCCGGACCAGCGTGTCGACTTGAGTTTGCGGACCCGCCGCCCGGTATCGGACCAGGAGCGGGTGCAGCAGCAGGTCCTCCACCGCATCGACCAATGGTGCCAGCAATACGAAGATCGGATTCGCGAGTTGGGCGGCATCGGGTTCTTTCTCGGCGGGATCGGGCCGGATGGGCATATCGCTTTCAATATCCGCGGTTCCGACCACCATTCGACCACGCGCCTGATGGCCACCAACTACGAAACCCAGGCCGCCGCGGCGACCGACTTGGGGGGCATCGAGGTCGCACGCGAGCGCCACGTCATCACCATCGGCCTGGGCACGATCACCTTCAACCCGGAATGCACGGCCATCATTTTCGCAGCCGGTGAAGCCAAGGCGCGCGTCGTGGCGGACGCCGTCGAGGGGCCCGAAGGCGTGCTGATTCCCGCCAGCGCGCTGCGCAAACTCCCGGCCGCCCGGTTCTATATAACGCGGGGCGCCGCCCTGCGCCTGCGGAGCCGCCGGAAGGCGATGGTCGCCCGGCAGGAACGCGCTTCCGACGAGCAAGTGGAAATGACCCTGGTGGACCTGGCCCTGGAGAAGCGCAAGCGGGTGGTGGAGCTGACGCCCGCCGACGTCGAGTCGAACGACCTGGCGCATGCCACATTGACCAGCCGGGGCGAGCCGCTGAGCGAGTTGGCCGCCCAGGTACGCGAAACGTTGATTCGCAAGATTGAAGCCGGCAGCCGAACGTGTGAAGGCACGCGGTTCCTGCATACCGAGCCGCACCACGACGACCTGATGCTCGGCTATTTGCCGTGTATCGTGCGGAACGTGCGCAACGCGAGCAATGTCCACCATTTTGTGACGCTGACCAGCGGGTTTACGGCCGTAACCAATCGCTACATGCAAGGGCAGCTCGAGGGCCTGCGCCGCTTCATCACCACGGCCGGCTGCGCCGCCTTGCACGGCGGAGGGTATTTCGACCCCGACAATCGCCAGGGCCGCAATCGCGACATCTGGCAGTACCTGGACGGGCTGGCGGCGAATAACGCGTCCATGCGTGATGAAGGCGCCGCCCGCCGTCTGCTGCGCAACCTGATTGCCGTCTTCGACGAGAGCGACTTGCACGCGATCGCCGATCGGATGGAGGAGTTGGCCCATTACTTCCGCACGGTCTACCCCGGCAAGAAAGACCCCGAAAACATCCAGCGCCTTAAAGGCATGTGCCGCGAATGGGAGGCCGAGTGCCTTTGGGGATATTTTGGTTGGCAGTCGTCGAATATCCATCACCTCCGACTCGGCTTCTACACCGGCGATATTTTTACACCGACGCCGACGGTGGAACGCGACGTGCTACCCGTGCTCCACCTCGTCGAGCAGGTGGCGCCGGACGTCATCACCGTGGCGCTCGACCCGGAAGGGAGCGGTCCGGATACCCATTACAAAGTGTTGCAGGCCGTCAACGAAGCGACCGAGCGGTACGCGCGCCAAGCCGAACGCGACGTGCGCATTTGGGGTTACCGGAACGTCTGGTATCGTTTCCACCCCAGCGAGGCCAACGTGTTCGCTCCGGTGTCCCTGAACATGTTTTCCGTGATGGAAAGCGCCTTCCTGAACACGTTTATCTCGCAGCGCGAGGCGTCGTTTCCAAGCTTCGACTACGACGGGCCGTTCTGCGGCCTGGCGCAGCAGATCCAAGTGGAACAGTACCAGATGCTGAAGACCTGCCTCGGCCGCGAGTGGTTCTTCGAACACCCCAGCCCACTCATTCGTGCCACACGCGGTCTGGTGTTTATCAAGCAGATGGACCTGGAGGAGTTCCGCCACACGGCGCGCAGGCTGCGGCAGGCGGCCGAAGCAGAAACCTGATCGCGACCATGACCACGGAATCGCCGGAACATCTGGAACTATTGGCCGAGGTCGACACGCTGCTGACGCGGTTTCGTCGCTGGGCCGGCGCCGCGCCCGGCTGGGATCCGGCGGTGCCGTGCCGCGCTCGGATGGATCGCCTGCTCGATCGGGCGGCCGCTTTCTGCGTCCGGCTCGAAGCTCCCTTGGTAGTCGCCCTGTTGGGCGGCACGGGCACGGGGAAAAGCGCCCTGGTGAACGCCCTGGCGGGCGACGAGGTCGTGCCCACCGGAAAGGCTCGCCCAACCACGACGCAGCCGGTGCTCGTGTCGCGGCCCGGCATACGACCTGAAATGCTGGGCATGGACCCCGCAGCCGTGAAGGTCGTTCACCGCGACGCCCCGGCGCTGGCCGACCTGGTGCTGATCGACTGCCCCGACCCGGACACCACCGACGCCAACGACCCTGCCGGCCGCGAGCCGACCAACCTCGCCCGCCTGCGAGACATCCTGCCTCGTTGCGACGCCATGCTCGTAACCGCCACGCAGCAGAAGTATCGCAGCGCCCGAGTTTCCGCCGAGTTGGCCGCGGCGGCTCGCGGGGCACGCCTTGTCTTCGTGCAAACCCACGCCGATACGGATGACGACATTCGCGACGACTGGCGCCGCATTCTGAAACCCGACTACGTTCCGGGTTACCTATTCCGGGTCGATTCGCTCTCCGCGCTGCGCGACGTCCGCCAAGGTGTTGCTCCCAGGGGCGACTTCGCCCGCCTGCTCGACCTGCTGGCGCGCGAACTAAGCGGCGCAGCGGGCAACCGCATTCGGCGGGCGAATTTCTTGGACCTGGCGGACGAGGCGCTCGCCGCCTGCCAAGAACGCATCGAGGAAGCGTTGCCGCGCGTCGGGCAACTGGAAGCCGCGCTGGCTCAGCAGGACGCGAAGTTCACCACCGCCCTGGCGTTGCACATGCGCGGTGAACTACTGAGCGGGCGCCGGGCATGGGAGCAGCGACTCCTCGGCCAGGTAACGGGACACTGGGGGCTGAGCCCCTTTTCCCTGGTGCTGAGAATCTATCAAGGGTTGGGGAATCTTGCGTCCGGCGCCATGCTGTACCGGATGCGCAGCCCCGCACAGGTTGCCCTGTGGGGGACGCTCGAAGGGGCCCGATTCTTTCAACGCCGCCGCCGGGCCCAGCGAGCCGACCTGGCGCCGCGGCGCGCTGCGGCCGCCGGCTTCGACCCGGTCGAGATACAGGCCGCCGCGCTGGTGTTGGAGGGCTACGCCGCTGACGCCGGACTGCCCCGCGAACTGGTCGAGCCCGGCACACTGCAAGCCGGAGCGGAGCAGGCCGGCGCCGGATTTGTCGACCGCGTATCGGCGGAACTACAGCGCGTGGTCCATCAGCTTGCCTCGCGGCATACCGGATGGTTCACCCGCGCCCGCTACGAGTTGATGTTTCTTGTGATGCTGGGATTCCTGCTGTTCCGATTGGGCAAGAACTTCTTCTACGACTCGTGGCTGGCGGAGCCGCCGGTGCCGGTCGCCGGACTGGAGTTCTACCTGGCCTCGGCCTTTTGGCTGCTTGTTTGGTCGCTCGTGCTGATCTGGTTGCTGACCAGCCGGCTTCGTCGCGGGCTGCGGCGCGAGGTGGACCGGCTCGCTTCCGGCTGGACGGAGGCCTCCGCCGTGGAGGGGCTGTTCGGGCCGATCGAAACCGAATGTCGTCGTGTGCGGCAATTCCAGACCGACCTGAAGCAGCTCCGCGCCGAAGTGGCTCGGCTGCGCCGCCAGTTGGCCTTACCCGAGGGCATGCTCGGAGCGAGACGGTCGGAACAGAACAAATGACCGTTCTTGGGAACCACCCCACTCTCTTGGCTCATGCCGGAAGACAGGGTAAGATAGTATTGTTGGGTGAGGCACTTGTGGCTCCCCTTGCCCGACCGTAACCTAGAGGACTTCGTAGTACCACCACGCCGGAGGGCCCCGACCGCGGCAGAACTCGGCATATTGGGCGGGGCGACCCGAGTTCGGCTCGTGCAGACATGGACACCAACCTGACGCGAAATTTCCTGGTTCTCGCTGCCAGGTTCCTTAGCGGGACGAGCATTCGATGGATCGACTCGCAGCCGGATACGTGCCAGCGAGTTTATTTCGCCAACCATACCAGTCACCTCGATTCCATCGTGCTCTGGTCAGCGTTGCCGCCGGCGGTCCGGCTGCTTACCCGGCCGGTCGCTGCCCAGGACTACTGGACGGCCGGTCCCGTTCGGCGATACCTGTCGAGCAAGGTTTTCCATGCGATCCTCATCGATCGCAAAGAGGTCAAGGTCCACCGGAGTCCGGTCCAAATGATGATCCGGGAGATCGGCGATCGGTATTCGATCCTCGTGTTTCCGGAAGGCAGCCGCAGCGACGGCAGCGAGATTCGGGAATTCAAGAGCGGCCTGTATTACTTGTGCAAAAAACGCCCCGACCTGGAGTTGATCCCCGTGCATATCGACAACATGAACCGCATCCTCCCGCGAGGCGAAGTACTGCCCGTGCCGCTATTGAGCTGCATAACCTTCGGGCCCCCGATTTGGCTGGAGGCGGGTGAAACCAAGACCGAATTTCTCCAGCGTGCCCGCAATGCCGTGCGGCGCCTCAAAGAAGCTTGACCACTCCCTGAGACACCATGGTGCTTGACGCGCGAACTTTAGGACTGCTTGGCGGAGTGCTGGTGCTTCTGGCGGCCGCGGCGGGGGCCGTGCGCTTTCTGAAAAGCCGGGCGGACAGCGGGCTGGACGTTGCCGTTCTCGACACGTTGAGCCACCGGGTGCGCGCCTGGTTCCTGCTGTTTCTGGTGTTGGCCGCCGCGTTCCTGCTTGGCCCCAATGCCACGGTTGCCATGTTCGGCCTGCTGGCATTTTGGGCGCTGCGCGAGTTCATCACGCTGACCCCCACGCGCCCCGGCGACCACCGGACGCTTTTCTGGGTATTCTTCCTCATCACCCCGCTGCAATTCGTGCTGGTGGCCCTGGATTGGTACGAATTGTACAGCATCCTCATTCCGGTGTTCGCGTTCCTGCTGTTGCCGGCGCGTATCGCGTTGGCGGGCGACTACAAGCGATTCCTGGAGCGAACGGCCAAGATCGAGGCCGGCCTGCTCATCTGTGTGTACTGCTTGAGCTTTGCACCCGCCATGCTCATGCTGCCGCTGCCCGGCGGCGATCCGCACGCCGGGACCCGACTTCTGCTGTTCTTCGTGCTCATCGCGCAGCTTGGCGATGCCCTTCAATATGCCTGGGCGCAACTGCCAAGCAAACACGTCATCGTGCCCACGATCAACCCGCACAAAACATGGGAAGGTCTGCTCGGTGGCGCCGGCACGGCCACCTTGTTGGGGGCTGCGCTGTGGTGGGCGACGCCTTTTGGCGGGCACTGGTGGTGGATGGCCGGGCTCATGGCGCTGGTGACCACGCTGATGGGATTCGCCGGCTCGCTGACCATGTCGGCCATCAAGCGCGACCGGGGTGTGAAGGACTATGGCACCCTGGTCGAAGGCCACGGCGGCGTGCTCGACCGGATTGACTCCCTTTGCTTCGCCGCGCCGATTTTCTTCCTCTTGACCAAATTCTGGTTGGAATGGTAGCCGCTCCCCCAAACCTGATGCCCGCAATGTCTGAACGAAAAACGCGAAAGGCTTCCTCGCCCGAACCGGTGCCGGGCTGGCGCGGGCTGCTCGAGCGCCAACCCTGGCTGCCGTTCATCCTGCCGCTGGCCGTGTACATGCTGGCCGGATCGCTGGAGCCGACGCCGACTGAGCCGGGTGGCGCGGCCCTCGGGCTCAATATCCCGTACAGCTACTATCCCGCGATGTACACCGCGAAGCTCGTGCTCACCTTGGCCGCCGTCGCCGCCGTGCTGCCGGCCTACACGCAGTTCACTTGGCGGGTAACTTGGCTTGGGCTGCTGGTGGGCGCGGTGGGCGCGGTGGTGTGGGTAGGGCTCTGCAAAATGCAGCTTGAAGAGCGGCTGTTGGTTCCGCTCGGGCTGGGCAATATCCTCGGCCTGGGCGAACGCAGCGCGTTCAACCCGTTCGAGCAGTATGCCGGCCGGCCCGCGGCCGTGTGGAGTTACCTGGCCGTCCGGATGCTCGGCCTGGCGGTGGTCGTGCCGGTGGTCGAGGAGTTCTTCCTGCGCGCGTTCGTGATGCGGTACGCGATGGCCCGCAACTGGTGGCGCGTCCCCTTCGGCGAGGTGGACGCCACGGCGGTCGTGGTCGGCACGGTCGTGCCCATGCTCATGCACCCGGCGGAACTGTTCGCGGCGGCCGTCTGGTTCTCGATGGTCACTTGGCTGATGGTGCGCACGCGCAGCATCGGCGATTGCATTGCCGCCCACGCCGTGACGAACTTCCTGCTGGGCGTGTACGTTGTTATAAGCGGCGATTGGTGGCTGGTGTAGGCGGATCGACTCGGCCGGCACCTTGTCGAGCCACTCGGCCAGGGCTTTCGCGTCGACCGGAACCACCCACGTTACAGTATTCGGGCGCCCGCGGCGCCTCTGTCAGGCCGTCAGGATCGAAGTGCTTTCCCGCACGACACCTGCATATTGCTCCTTCAACTGGTCGGGCAGGAAGGAGTGGGCGATGAGCGCCAGCGACGGTTCAAGCGCACGGATCTGCTCGTCGACGATTCGCCGCGCAGCCTTCTCCGGCAGTTCGCAATAGGCGGCCAGGTCGAGCCAACTGCGCCGAGTCAGATTCTTCTCCTTGCCGCCAACCGGCAGAGCGAGCGAATCGTTGGGAAGTGCCAACCGGGTGCAAACCAAATCGTAGGCGGGCGCAAGGCGGCGAATTCCGTCAGGCTGGGTCAGCAAGGAGAAGTTCTTTAGGTGCATATCGCCGTTGCCCGCCCACCAGCCGAACAAAAGAAGGCGGTACAGGTTGCGCAGTTGGACGAGCGGCTCCGAGGCGTACTTGCGCAACGTGCGCACACAAAGCTCCGCCGATCCCGAGTACTTCTGCCGTGAAGGCCTGCCTGACAACTGGCAGAAGTCCTCCACCGCGAGCTTCCCGCCTCCATCGGTGCGGTCGAACCGCCGGACGATGTAGGCCGGCGATTCGTCCCGGAGCCAAACCAAACCGAACGTCGGAACCTCGATCCCGACCAGAGCGGCCAGCCGCATGGTCAGGTGCTCATTCTCGGGCAACCATGCGAAACTCGACGACTGCGGCTTCAGGATGTATTGGCCGTTTCTGGTGGCAACAAGGAGTTCCCGCTTTCCGGCCGACAGCTTCAACGAAACCTTCTCCTGAACGCCGGAGATCGACATCTTGCCGGATATATCAACGGCGATCTCTTGCAGTTCACTGCGAGTCACGTCGATCGCTGGCAGCGTGTTGGTGCCAAACAGTGCCTCGATGCAGGCGCTGTGATAGTCCGCATCGGCGTCGGTGCCGCCCAGGCATATCGCGCATGTTGCCATGGTCAGCGGTCCTCCACGGCGACGGGAATGACTTCGACGGCGCCGACACAATCGCCGCAGGTCGCCAGAAGCAGCCCGAAGCGGTCGTCCTTCGACACTTTGAGTGCCTTGCTGCAAATATCGAGCAGCCAGCCCTCGGGCAGCAGGTTCTCAAAGAAGGGATGCAGTTCCTGGGAAACGTACGGTTCCCTGCGCAGCGGCAGCGTGAGCGAAACCGGAGCCGCGTCGGGGCGTTCCAACCACTCCGGCGAATAGGTGAACCGGACCCGGCCTTCCGCTTCTTCGAGGGTGCCGACCGGTTCGCCCGCAAGACGGACTTGAGCCCTGCGTCGCTTCATCCGTTTTCCTCTCTTGGTGCTTCTACATGGCCGAGCATGCGGCCGAACACGTACAGGACCCTGTTGACGGCGTCCATCCGTAGCGTCGGCTTCCCGCGCTCGAGGTCGGAGACCAGACGCGTGCCGACTGCCGCGAGTTCGGCAAGTTCGCGCTGGCTGAGCTTGGCCGCGCGCCGCCGCTGCCGGACGAAGGCCCCAACGGTCTTCGTGCTTTCCTCAACCGTCGATACCACGAGGCCCTCCTTCTTCGGTAGTTAGCCCTCCCGCAATACGCAATCGGAGGAATGGCTTTTCCCCCGCAGGGCATTCCCGATCGGGAACGCCACTTCATTATTATCGACCGACGTGTCGCGGATGTCCAGTGGATATTCCCGATCGGGAATGGATATAGATTCACAGGTCTGTCCAGCCGAAAATTGCCCGCAAGACACGTCCCGAAATAACCGGCTATTCCCGATCGGGAATAACGGCCTTGGGAACCATTAGCAAGGCGAACGGCCAAGGCGGATTCGCCAGTCACGCACTCATCCGGCAGTTGCAGCCGCGCTCCACGAGGTACTGCTTCATTTGGGCGATGGTGTACGTGCCGTAGTGGGCGATGGAGGCGACCAGCACGGCGTCGGCGTGGCCCTCGGCAATCGCCTCGTACAGGTGCTCCAGCGTGCCGGCGCCGCCGGAGGCAATGACGGGCACCTGCACGGCGTCGGCGATGGCGCGTGTCATGGGGATGTCGTACCCGGCCTGCGTGCCGTCGGCGTCCATGCTGGTCGGCAGCAGCGTGCCGGCGCCGAGCGCCTCGACCCGCTTCGCCCAGGCCACGGCGTCGAGCCCGGCGCCTTCCGTGCCGCCGCGCACGACGACCTCGAAGCCGGAGGGGCATGCGTCCGACTTCCGCGTGTCGATGGCCACGGTAATGCGCTGCGAGCCGAAACGGTCGGCCGCTTCGCGCACCAGGTCGGGATTGCGAACGGCGGCTGTATTGATCGACACCTTCGACGCGCCCACTTCGAGCAGCGCGTCGACGTCGGCCACCGAGCGGATGCCGCCGCCCACGGTGAGCGGGATGGAAATCCGCTCGACGGTTCGCCGCACGGCGTCGAGCAGGGTTTGTCGATTGTCGAGCGTGGCTTTGATGTCGAGGAAGACCAGTTCATCGGCCCCCGCCTCGCTGTAGGCGGCGGCGCTTTCGGCCGGATCGCCCAGTTCCTTCAACTCGACAAAGTGGACGCCCTTGACCAGGCGGCCGTTCTTCACGTCCAAACACGGGATAATGCGTCGGTAATCCATAGTTCTCTACCGTATATCGGCGTGGTACTG
>SKZG01000131.1 GCA_007127495.1 Planctomycetales bacterium | reverse complement strand
CTCGCGAGCAAGTTCGCACACGCGAGGAGTGGACGCACACGTATTTCCAATTGCGTGAGGCAAATCGCGCCTACCGCGACAAGGAAGAACTCCCTCGACCCACACCCGAGGAGATTGTTCGATATGCCCAAATGGGTAAGCCCGACCGTCTCAGCTTTCAGGATATCGACCCGGTCACCGGCACGATCCAATGGCCCGACGTGTTGCAAGACGCGGCGTTCGCCGAAGGCCGCGCCCAGTTGGAAAGTCTGTTCAGCGATTGGGTGCAGTACGGAAGTCTGCGCATTGAGTCCCGGCAGGGGATACGCAATCGAACCGACGCCATGTTGTCGAAGTTGCGGGACCGCATTGAAGATGTGCCTCCGGCCGACTACATGGCGGCCCGCCGCTTCTTGGAAAGCTTGGCCTATGAGGCCCACCTGGCGGCCGGTTAAGTGAGGTACTCAAACTTTGAAATGGAGAGAGCTATGTATCACCGATTCCTCATTGGCAGTTTGTGCCTCGTAATGCTGTCGACCGGTCGGGCCATGGCGGCGGAACCGGACCTGGAGGGTCTGATCGCCGCCCTGCGCAGCCCGGATGAAAGACTCCGGGTTCGGGCGGTCGACGAACTTGGCCGGCTGGGTCCGCAAGCGGCTCCGGCCGTTCCCGCACTGGTCCGGGCCATCGCAGATCCGGAGCCGGCCGTTCGCCGGAAGGCCGTCGAGGCGCTGGGCCGCCTTCGCCCTGATCCGGAGGTGACGGTAGGGCCCTTCGTTCGCCTTATGGAGGACTCAGAACCGTCGGTGCGGCTCCGAGCATTGGACGCCCTGGCCGAATACGGCGAAGCGGCCGTGCCGGCTCTCGTGGGCCTGCTCGAAACGGATCGGGCGGCCTACTGGGCGTGCTTGGTGCTGAATGAAATCGGCCCGGATGCCGAAGCGGCCGTCCCGGCGTTGGCGGAGCGGGTTTCGGACCCCCGGGCGGAAGTGCGGCGCGAAGCCATCCTGGCGTTGGCGGAAATCGGCGAGGCCGCCGCGCCGGCCGTCGATGCGATCACCGCGGCCATGGCCGACGAAGTGGACCGAATTCCGGCCACGTACGCCCTGGGACGCATCGGTCAGCTCCCGCCCAAGGCCGAATCGTGGGTACGCGAAAATGCTCATGCCCCGGATCCGCTGCTTCGCACCGTCAGTGTATGGGCGCTGGCCCGAGTGCATCCCGAAGACGGACAACTCCAAGAAGAGGCAATCAAACGGCTGGTCGAGTCCCTGAAATCGGAAGCGCCCCAAGCCCGCGCGGCTGCGGCCAGGGCCCTGGCCGCCTTGGAACCGGATCCGGATATCGCCGGCCCGATCCTTGAAGACGCGCTTCGCACCGCCGATGAACAAACCGTTGCGCACGCTTTAGACGCCATGGCCGCCTTGGGGCCGACCATGGTCCCCCAGTTGACGGCGGCCCTCCGCTTCGAAGCCCTGCGGCCTCGGATCGTATTCCTCCTGGGCGAAATGGGCGCCGACGCCGAACACGCCGTCGAGACCCTCGTGGAACTGATCGACGACCCGAACCGGCGGGTGCAACACGAGGCCTTGGTCGCACTGGCCAAGATCGGGCCGGCCGCGCGGGCTGCCGTGCCGGCACTGACCGTGACGCTTCGGGAGCGCGAAGGGCCGTGCAAGTACGGCGCAGCATTCGCCTTGGGCCGGATCGGGCCGGACGCTGAGGCCGCCAAGCCGGAACTACTGAAGACCACCGGGAGCCAGGACGACACCTTGGCACTGCTGAGTGCCTGGGCGCTGGCCCAAATCGATCCCGGCTGCGTTCAGTGCGCCCCAAGGACCGTACCGGTGCTCGTGAGGGGGCTGGAGCATCCCGAGGCGAACCATCGTCGTGAGGCGGCCGCCGCGTTGGGCTCCCTCGGCCCCTTGGCCGAATCGGCCGTGCCCGCGCTCGAGCAAGCCGTCGGCGATCCCGATGTCGGCGTTCGTGCCGCGGTGACCGCCGCGCTGGAGGCAATCGACCAGACGTGACGCCCCATCGGAAGGATTTCAGCGGCCGAACAACTGGGTCCAGTGCCTGCCGACTCGGCCGAGGCCCTGCCGGCTGTGCACCTCGCTGAGCATGTTCTTATGGTGGCCCGGGCTGAGGAACCACGCCTTCAGGGCGTTCACCGGCGAGCCGCTGCCCATGTAAATGTTTTCGCCCGAGGCCGTCGTGCCGGCAAGCTTGGCTCGATCTTGCGGGGTGGTCTTACCCGGCAAGGGCGACTCGTGGCTGAAAAAGCCGTGAGCGCCCATATCGGCGCTGTGGTCGCGCGCTGCGGCGCCCAGTTTCACATCGTACAAGAGCGGATGCAGCCCGCACATCATACGCATGGCGTTCAGCGCCTGCATGCCCGCCAGTTCCTGGGGATTGATCCGGGCAGCCAATTGGGCGTTCTCGTTCAAGATACGACGGGTCTCGGGCGCCTGCAGCCTGGAGGCCCGAGCCAGGAGGGCCTCGGCCTTGCGTGAGTACTCATTGACGGGCAACTCAGCGCCGTCCTGTTCCGCCTGAAACCGCTGGAAAAACTCGACCAGCAATTCGATTTGCTCCCGCAGCCTGGCCAGCCGCCTATAATGCGTATCGAGTATCGCGCCGCGCCGTTGCCAAAGAACGGTCAATTCATCGAGCGCCGGAAGTCCGACGGCCTCGACTTGCTCTTTGGTCAGGTTGGGCTCGGCCCGCAAATCGGCCAAAACCTTTCGCAACTCCTCGATTCGCTCGTCGAGCGCGTTGGTGTTGGGTGGTGTGGCCAGTGGGCGTCCGAGCCGCTCCAATTCGCCTTCGAGGAAGTCCGACGCCGCATGAACGCCGTCCGGTCCCAGTTCCACCAACTCGCGCAACGCTTTCACTCGTCGCTCGACGTCGTTCCTTGCGCCACGGTAATCGAGCAGCAGCCGGGTGATCTGTGACTGTCGTCCGGCGTTGGCGGCGTCCCCAGCCCCTGCAATGCCTGGGGCCATTGTACAACTCAGAAATACTACTGTCCAAAAAGACCATCTCATACTCATAT
>SKZG01000580.1 GCA_007127495.1 Planctomycetales bacterium | reverse complement strand
GTGTACAACAACGAGGGCAACTCCATTTGCACGCAAAGACGCCAAGCCGCAAAGGCGCAAAGAGAGCGGGATCGATGAACAGGAATCCAGCCAGTCAATGCTGCCCTGGCGGTACTCCAATTAGTGATTCGGCGGCGTAAAGCTCTGCTGAATCTCTTCTCGGGAACTCTTCCAGGCGATGACGGAAAAGGTGGTGCCCCCAGAGAAGCCCGGGCACGCGGGCCCCTCATTGATCGTGTGCCCGGCCCACTCGACCAGTCGCGGCCCGTCGCCGAAATCGATATTGCCCTTCAGACGCAGAAGGCGCGGCCCGAAGGCGAGAACGGCCCGCTCAAACCGTTCTCGATTCAAAGGAGTATTGCAGCACACGGTTGCCGCCACGATGTCGCCCGGAGGGGCAGTGATTGAGCGGTCCCTGCGACGATGGGTGAGCCGCCCGAGATAATCGCGCGGCAGGGCCCCGTGGCTGACGACGCACTGGGGCGCTTCCGGGTTCATCTCCGAGAGGAGGGCTGAGAGGCGATCGAGTTCCCGCTCGGCCGCCAGGTCTGCTTTGTTGATCACCAAGCCATCAGCGGCGTGGACCTGCGATTGCGCAGCCTGCACATAGCCGACAACCTTGGTAAAGGTCACGGCATCGACCAGGCACACATTCGCTCGGATCGCGAACTGCCCGAACAACAGCGGCTGCTCGAAATACGCCTCGATGTCGCCCGTTTCCGCCACGCCCGTGGCCTCGATCAGCACCGCATCGACGTCGCGCAGGGCGCCAATCAGCGACAGGGCGGCAAGCACCTGGCTCTGGGTGCATGCGCAGAAGACGCTGCCCGAGTTGATCTCATACTTGGGAAACTTGCCCGAGCAAACGAGCCGGCCGTCCACGCCCAGATCGCCGAACTCGTTGATAATCAGGGCGGGCCGGCGCTGGCGCCACTCGGGCGACGCCAGCAGATGGTTCAGCAGCGTCGTCTTTCCCGCGCCCAAAAAGCCGGTCAAGAGAATCACGGACTTGGTCATCCCCCTAGCTCACCTCCTTCAGCCATTCCTTGATGATCGACACCTCGGGCAGTCGCCGTGTCGACTTGAGGACGTATCGCGCCATGACCACGGCGGGTGTCTGCACCGGCGCCACGCCAAGCGCGGCGATCGAGGCCTCGTCGGTGATGATGTTCACCTGGGCGTCGGAGCCTAGCTCGGCAATCGCCCGCCGGCACCGGGCGACCGTCTCCTGGCAGTCGGGCCCGCCGTCGCCGAGCACGTAGAGCGAAGCCGTCCGGCGGGCGATCTTCATGCGGAACTTCTCGTTGATCCGCTCCTGGATGGCCGCGATGAGCTGGTCGCGCGGCGGAATCCGCGAGACGAAGCGGATCTCTCCATCAATGCAGATCGTCGGCACATTGCGGACCATGAGCGAGGTCATGAAGACGATCGATTGCGGGTGCTTGATCTTGTGCTCGCGCCAGATCACGATTCCCGCAAACTCAGGGGCGACCTTCTGGACCGCATCGACCATGTACTGACACGGCGCGCAGGCCTCGGAATCGAGGGTGATGATGTCGACGATCACCTTGTCGGCCTGGCCATACTCGCGCATGTCGAGCCGGTCCTCCTCAGACGGCTCCACGGCGATGGCCTTGACGACCTCGCGATGGTAGGGGTCAAGCACGATCTGTGCGACGGCCTCCAGGTTCTCCGGCGGTGTCGCGTAGGGCAGGTCGCAGCCGGGCGCAAGGACAAAGCCCCGCTCACCGGCGGCCTCCAGGCAGGCGATGGCGTTGCGCTGGGCATCCAGCGGCTTGCCCAGCAGGAGCACGCTGGTCAGTTGCAGGTTTCCGCCAAAGCTGATTCCCCGCGGCAAGCAAATGTCGCGCACGTATTCCAGCGGGATGTTCTCATCGACCGAGATATTGTCGGCGCGGCAATCACACATGGCCTCCACGTTGCGCTGGGCATGGCCGCACACGAAGAACGAACTCAGTCCGCCCCGCTGCCGGATGCAGTCGAACGCGGGCGTGGCGTACGGTGTGACGAATTCGCGGAATTGTTCGGGCCCGATCTGGCTGGTCATCGGGTCGACCATGGCGACGATCGGGCAGCCGGCGTCGAGTTAGTAGCCGGCCATGGCCATGCATACGTCGCGGCAGAACGCCATGATTCGGCCTACCTGTTCCGGTGCGTCGAACATCTTCACGAAGATATCGGTGCCCAGCAGGTGCAGCGCCAGCGTGAAGGGCCCGGTTATCAGCCCGTAGAGCGCAATGTCCGAGTGGTCGCGGCTCACGTGACGAGCCGCCGCGAGCACCGTCTTGATGCGGCCGCACTCGCGGGTCGGCACGCGCAGGTCTTCCAGCTTGTGGCCGTTGCTCAGCGGATGGCTGCGGACCGCCGGAGGCGTCTGGTCGGCCCACACCAACTCGCACCCGAGGACTTCGGCCTCGATTTGCAGATCGAAGGCCACGGGGATGCCGTCGGGCTTATAGCGGGCAATGGCGGCCTCCACGCCTCGGACAAGATGTTGTTCCGATCGCAGATGGTCCGAGGCCGTGATTCCCAGGATCGCGCCGCCGTGGCAGCCCACGAAGGGCACCCAGGGCACACGATCGGTGGCTTCGCCACGAAACGCCTTCTTCACACGTTCTTTACCCGTCAGCACGACCATCCGCCTCCTAGCTAGAATGACAACAATACTTGCCAGACGAACAGGTTTCCCAGCCCGTCGACCTCGTCCCAGATCCTTTGCAAGAGCCGAAGCCTATCTCGACCCTATCGCACAGTGCCGAATGTTCCATTGTAATGGAACGCCCGTCAAGCCCCTGTCGTTCCCAATTGACCGTTGAACAAAATCGCCATCATACCCCCTACGTTGGTCAGTGGGCTACCACAGGGGCGTCGCACCATCACGCCACCTGCGGGCTTGCCCCGCCGGAGCGGTGGTCAGTGGGCTACCACAGGGTTAACGCACCACCACGCCACCTGCGGGCTTGCCCCCAATGCCACTTACTTTGGGACCATTTGGGGGCATTTTGTTAGCGGAG
>SKZG01000544.1 GCA_007127495.1 Planctomycetales bacterium | reverse complement strand
GGTGACAGGCCCGAATTCCCTTGAAGCCGCCCTGGCTGAACGATCGCCCGGCGCGACCGTCGTGGTGAGCGTGACCCGGGATGAGCAACCGCTGCAAATGCCGACCACCTTGACGCGGCATCCGATGCAGGTGATTCGTCCGGAAGCCGACGACCCGCTTTCCATGCTCTTCACTTTTCGGCAGTTGAATGACCACCAGCTTCCACGCGACGAGGAGTTCGATGACGGGGCCGATCAGGGGCTCGCGGAAGCCGGAGCCATGCCCGCGTATGTCACGCGAGAGCTGGACGGACTCGACCTGCGCACCGGCGCCTGGGAGGTGCTCGACGGGGCCGATGACCGGCAGGTCCGATTCCGTCGCGCATTGCCGCAGTGGGGAATTGAGGTCATCAAATCGTATCGGTTGGCCCACGCGCCGCCGGAGCAGCAGGCCGACCGGGACTACCGAGCCTACCATCTGGAGATCGGACTGACCATCGCAAACCTGGCCGATCGGCCACGCACGGTGGCGTATCAACTCGATGGTCCAACCGGGCTCCCTGTCGAGGGATGGTGGTACGCGAATAAGATCGGCCGCGAGGGGTTCTTTGGCGGTGCGGCGGGTATGCGCGACGTGGTGGTCCACCGCAACGGGGCGCCGCTGAGGCAAATTGGGGCACCGCTGATTGCCGACGACGGATTCGGCGCTCCGCCCCAAAACGAGTTGATCCGCTACATTGGCGTCGATGCCCAGTATTTCTCCGCCGTCCTGATTCCCCGGAAGACCGATCCGGGGGAACTCTGGTTCACGCAGTGGCAGCCATTGCGGGTGGGACCGCGACCGGACATCGTCAAACTGACGAACACGTCGTTCCGGGTGGTCAGCCGGGACCATGAACTGCTGCCCGGCGAAACCTTGGAGCACCGCTACGAGTTATTCGCCGGTCCGAAGCGGCCCAGGCTGCTGGCCAAATACGGCCTCGATGAAGTGGTGTACTACGGATGGTTCAGTTGGATCGCTCGGCCCATGGTGCAATTGCTGCACTTCTTTCATAACTACATCGTGTTCAACTACGGCCTGGCCATCATCTTGCTCACGATTGTAGTGCGCGGCTGCATGTATCCGCTCAGCCACAAGCAGGCGCTGGGCGCCCAGAAGATGCAGCAGATTCAGCCCGAACTGAAACGGCTCCAGGAGAAATACAAGAACGACGTCGAGGGGCGCACCAAGGCGCAACAGGAGTTGTTCCGCAAGCACAACTACAACCCGTTGAGCGGTTGCCTTCCGTTGTTCATCCAGCTTCCCATTTTTATGGCCCTGTACCGCGCCCTGATGGTCGACGTCGAATTGCGGCAGGCGCCGCTGTTCACCAACGCCATTCGCTGGTGCTCCAATTTGGCCGCGCCCGATATGCTGTTCGACTGGACCGGGTTCATGCCGGAGTGGATTACCAGTGGCCAGGGCATTCTTGGGCTTGGACCGTTTTTCAACTTGCTTCCGATTGTGACGGTGGTGTTATTCATTTGGCAGCAGAAGATGTTCATGCCTCCGCCCGCCGACGAGCAGGCCCGCATGCAACAGAACATGATGAAATACATGATGCTGTTCATTGGGGTCCTGTTCTTCAAGGTGGCGAGTGGTTTGTGCGTTTATTTTATTGCTTCGAGCTTGTGGGGCGTGGCGGAGCGTAAGCTGCTGCCACACCCGTCGAAAACCTCGCCCACCAAGGACGCAAACCGGCCCCAAGCGGCCAAAGCGCTGAGAGCGTCGCGCGGGAGCCTGACCGGCGACAACGGCGGCACGGCGCGAGGCAAGCGGAAGAAGAATCGCGGACGCAACTAAGCCGACATGGAGCCGTCGCCCGTGAACGGTTACGACGACACAATTGCCGCCATTGCATCGGCCTCCGGCGGTGCCGCGCGCGGCATCGTCCGGCTGAGCGGTCCGGCTGCGGTCCAATGCGTCCGAAGGCTGTTCCATGGTGGCTCGCCTGCCGCGCCGCGCGGCCCGCGGCCGGTCGCAATCGAAGGCAACCTGCTGCCGCAGGGATGGCATACGCCTGCGCCGGCCATGCTGCTCGCGTGGCCCGAGGGGCTCAGCTACACCGGGCAAGCCATGGTGGAGCTGCACACGCTCGGCTCGCCGCCCCTGCTGGACGCCCTGCTGCACGCGTTATGCCGAGGTGGGGCCCGATTGGCGGAGCCGGGCGAATTCACCCTGCGCGCCTTCTTGGCCGGAAAGCTGGACCTCGCCCAGGCCGAGGCTGTGCTGGGCGTCATCGAGGCGGAACGGCCCGAGCAACTTGACGCCGCGCTGAGCCAATTGGCCGGCGGGCTCTCGGGGCCGCTCAACGCCCTGCGCGACGAGTTGCTCAACCTGCTCGCCCACCTCGAGGCCGGTTTCGAATTCGTGGAAGAGGATATCGAAACGCTTTCCAGCGACCGGCTTGCCGGCGGACTGAACCGGGCCGCCGACGAACTGCGCGCCATGCAGGAACGCATGCGGCAACGAGCGGAGTCGGCCAACGCCGCGGCGGTGCTCGTCGGGTTGCCGAACACGGGCAAGTCGAGCCTGTTCAACGTCCTGACCGGTGGCAGGGCCCTGGTCGACGCCCAGCCCGGCACGACGCGCGATTATCTCAACGCCGAAATCGACCTGGACGGCGTCGCGTGCCGGCTGATCGATACAGCCGGCCGCATCGTCGAGGGCGGCCTCGATTCGATCTCGCGAGCCGCTGACCATTTGGCCTCGCGCGAAGGCCGCGCGGCCCCTATCGCCATCCTTTGCCTCGATGCAACCCGGCCGCTTCACGAATGGGAACGCCGGCAGTTGGCCGAACCGCCCAGGATCCGCCGATTGATCGTACTGACGAAATGCGATTTGTTGCGGGCGATCGACTACGCGGGGGAAGCCCTCCAAACAAGCGCCTGCGAAGGCCGCGGGATCGATGCCCTGCGGAAGGCTTTGCGTGACGCGATCGTCACGAGGCAAGCTTCCGCGGGCGACGTGGTGGCCCCAACGGCTGCCCGGTGCCGCGTGTCAATCGACTTGGCGCTGGCGTCGATCGGGCGGGCCAAACACCTCGCCTTCTCGCATGCCGGCGAGGAACTGCTGGCCGCTGAACTGCGATTGGCGCTCGATGAACTCGGGAAGGTCGTCGGCGCCGTCTATACCGACGACGTGCTGGATCGGATATTCAGCCGGTTTTGCATTGGCAAGTGACCCCGTTTCTACGCCCAATAAGGAAGACAAAGCTGACGTCACTGATCCAAGAAGAACTGATCGAAGATTGGCAGCGCTTGCAGGCGGGCCGACAGCCGCTGCCGATCGCGCGGGCTTGCATACTGTTCGCACGTATAGTATCCTCGTAGACGTCATGTAGGTCACCCAAACCATGTCTCCAAGAGGTATATCATGCCCCCCACTGCAATCGATCCGTCGGCGCGTACCGATGCCCAAGCCCCAAACGCCATTACTCAAACGCTCCGCGACCGGTTCGGGTTCGACGCGTTCAAGCCGGGGCAGCGCGAGGTGATCGCGCATCTGCTGGCGGGCCGCTCGACGGCGGCCGTGTTTCCGACCGGCGGCGGCAAGTCACTGTGCTACCAGCTTCCGGCCGTGCTGCTGCCGGGGCTAACGCTGGTCGTATCGCCGCTGATCGCGCTGATGAAGGACCAGATCGACGCCCTGGCCACGCGCGGCATCGCCGCCCGGCGGCTCGACTCGACTCTCACCGCCGACGACTATCGCGAGGTGATGGACCAGATCCGTTCCGGCCGGCTCCGCATGCTGTACGTGGCGCCGGAGCGGTTCAACAACGAGCGGTTCCGCGAGGCGATCAGCCGGGTGCATGTTTCGCTATTCGCGGTCGACGAGGCCCACTGCATTTCGGAATGGGGGCACAATTTCCGGCCCGATTATCTCAAGCTTCCGCAATTCGCGGCCCTTTGCCGGGCGGAGCGGATGTTCGCGCTGACCGCTACCGCCACGAAACGCGTGCTGGACGATATCTGCCGAGAGTTCCGCATCGAGCCGCAGTGCGCCGTGCGTACAGGCTTTTACCGGGCGAACCTCACGCTGTTGACCACCCCGGTTGGCATTGACCAACGCGACGCCGCCCTGATGGAACGGCTCAGCAGCCGGCCGCCCGGTCCGGGCATTGTCTATGTGACGCTCCAACGCACGGCCGAGGAGGTGGCCGAGCGCCTCAGCCGGGCCGGGTTTTCCGCTCGGGCCTACCATGCCGGCATGGCCGACGACGAGCGGGCCGCCGTTCAGGATTGGTTCCTCCGCTCCGACCGCGGTGTGGTCGTGGCCACGATCGCCTTCGGTATGGGCATTGACAAGCCCGACATCCGCTACATCTACCACTACAACCCGCCCAAAAGCCTTGAAAACTTCGCGCAGGAGATCGGGCGGGCCGGGCGCGACGGCGCGCCGGCCACCTGCGAGATGCTCTTTTCGTCCGACGACCTGAACGTGCTGGAAAACTTCGTGTACGGCGATACGCCCACGTCTGAAGCAGTGACGGGCCTGCTGCGGGAACTGTTCGCGGCGGGCGAGGAGTTCGACGTGAGCTTCTACGAGCTTTCGGCCACGCACGACATCCGCATGCTGGTGGTGCGCACGCTGCTGTGCTACCTGGAACTGCTCGGATACCTGAAAGGCGGAACGCCGTTCTATTCGAGCTATCGCTTCAAGCCGCTGGTTTCGTCGGCCGAGATCCTTTCCAACTTCGAGGGCGAGCGGCAGGCGTTCCTCAAAGACATCCTCCGCCATTCCGTCAAGGCGCAAACATGGTTCACGCTCGATACCGACCGGGTGAGCCGCGCGCTGGGCTGCCCGCGCGACCGTATCATTCGCGCACTCGACTACCTCGCTGAGCAGCAGTGGCTCGAGCTGAAAGCGGAGGGGGTGCGGCAACGATACCGGCGCCTGCGCACACCGGACGATTTCCAGGCGCTGGTTGCGAAGTTGTACGGGCGCACGTTACAGCGCGAGAAGGGCGAAATTGACCGCCTGAACCAGGTGCTCGACCTGGTGCGGCACGACGGGTGCCAAGTAACGGCTCTAGGCGCCCACTTCACCGAGACGCGCGACCGGCCGTGCGGTCATTGTTCGTGGTGCCTCGCCGGGAGCAAGCCCATGCACGTGTCCGAGCGCCGCATGCCGCCCATCGATCCCGACGTGTGGCGGCGCGCCATGGCACTGCGCGCGGAGCACGCCGGCGTGCTGAGCGACCCGCGGGCGCTGGCCCGGTTCTTATGCGGATTGAGTTCGCCACGGCTGATCCGCGCCAAACTTACCCGGAATCCGCTGTTTGGCGCGTTGGCTGGCATCCCCTTTCCAGCCATCCACGATCGGACCAAAAGCATTGGGGACTCGTGACTGCCGGGTGGTTGCGACCGTTGGAATAAGGGCCTATTCATTTATGGGCCCTAACTCGGCAAACGGCAACGCCGTGGCGTAAGGTATCTTTATAGAGGATTCTTCCGTTTCTAGGTGCAGGCCGCGCTAGGCTGAGGTACCTGCGATGTGTCATGTTCGTGAAATCAATCAGATTGGCCAGTTGCGCGAACTGCGGGCGGAGTGGTCGGCGTTATTGCGGCAAACCGAACACGCCACGTTTTTCCAATCGCTTCCATGGCTGGAAGCCTATTGGCGACACTTCGGCGACGAGATGACGTTCCGGATTCTGACAGTCGGCCCCCCCAATCGACTGCAGGGGATTCTTCCTCTAGTAGCGTACCAGGAGAAGACGCGGGTCGGGTCGTTACGCGTCCTAAGCTACCCGCTTCACGACTGGGGTTCCTTTTACGGTCCGATCGGCCCCGACCCGGCCGGGACCTTGCAGGCTGGGCTTGCGCACATTCGGAAAAGCAAGCGCAACTGGGATTTTCTGGAGCTGCGTTGGTGCGGGACACCGGGCACCGATCTACGCGATATCGGCATGGCAATGCGTTCAGCGGGCATGCAATCACTCGCGACGGCATGGGACCACACAGCGGTCGTCGACCTGCAAGGCGACTGGGACAGCTATTTCGCCGGTCGCACGAGTTCGTTCCGCAACAACTTCCGTCGGCGGCAGAAGAAGATTACCCAACTGGGGGAGCTTCGCTTCGAGCGCTACCGGCCGCGGGGTGAAGCGTATGATGAAACCGATCCGCGCTGGGACCTGTACGAGACATGTCGGCAGCTTGCCGGCCGCAGTTGGCAGGCTTCGGTGGGTAATGGAACGACCCTATCGACCGAATCGATCTGCCCGTTCTTGCACGAGGTCCACGAGGCGGCCACGCGGTTGGGCGCGGCCGACGTGAACCTGCTATGGCTCGATGACCGGCCGGTGGCCTTCGCCTACAATTATCACTGGCAAGGGCACGTGAGCGGCCTGCGCGTCGGGTTCGATCCCGAATTGGCTCGGGCGGGTGTGGGGGGGCTGCTGTGGGCCATGTCCATCCGCGATAGCTTCCTGCGAGGCGACCGTATCTACGACTTGGGCGCGGGGTCGCTCGAGCGCAAGCGCCATTATCGGACCCACGTGTTGCCTATCGTCCGCTTCGGGCATTATCCGTGGTCTGCGCCACAGGCGCAAATGCTACGACTGCGGCGCTGGGTGCAAGGACGGGTCGGGGGCTGGGCCGCGAACGCAACGTTCCGCGAAGGCTCCTGCCCGCCGCGCCGGCCGCGCTGGCAATAGCGCGGCCGGGACGCGGCAAGCGGCACAGCCGGGGGGGGCCAAAAAATGCGGCGGTGCAAACGGCCGGCCCGTTCGCCGGCCTGTGGGGAGGCTATTCCAGAACCGGTGCGTACATGGCAGGCCCCGGAAGCATCGCCGGCGGGGCGCCGCACGGGTCGCTCATTACCGGGCCGGGCGGGCATTCCGTTGGGCAGGTAATTACCGCCGTTTCTCGCATCGGACCGCGCCACAGCCAGCGGCCGCAGCGGCAGCCAATCGTGCTGGATGCCAGAAGCAGTACCGCCGTTAAAACCAAAAACTTCTTCATAACTCGGATCTCCAATCGAGTCGAACGTGTTCCATTGCACGAGGGCCATGGTAAAACAACTCTACACCACGCTGAAGGATGTGCAAATCCAACACGCGGTTTTTTTTCAACATTTCTCGTAGTTCTCCGCACCCGCGACGTCTATTACAAGCTACGCTGTTTATGGACCTGCCCCCGGCCGGCCGGTGCTCGATTACTCCTGGACAAAGAAGACGAGTCGATTCGATGAGCAAGTTCTCCGCAGTCACACAGAAAAGATACCCAAGGCCGCTGGTTGCTATCGTCGGCATATTCCTCATGGGGTGCGCATCCGCGCATGCCGCCCCCCCGGACGCCGACGTCTGGCTGATCAGCACGCGGTCGGCGCCCCGGCACACCGCGTTGGAAGCCGCTGACTCGCACATCCGCTTCTGGCGGATGGAGCAAAACGCATGGGTCCCCGCCGGCCGAGAGGCGTTTCACGACGTCGGCGCTCCCGACGTCCCCACGGTGTTCCTGATTCACGGGAATCGGGCGGCGCCGAACGATGCGGTTCAGATGGGCTGTTCTGTTCATCGTTACCTGAGGCGTGCCCGGCCGGCACGCCGGTTCCGGTTGGTCATCTGGTCGTGGCCCAGCGAGCAGGTGTGCCGGGGTGTGCGTGCCGACGTGCAACTGAAGGCACACTACAGCGACGTCCAAGCCTTCTACCTGGCCGCTTGTCTGAAGGAAACGGCCGCGGAACAGCCTGTCACGCTTGTGGGTTACAGCTTCGGTGCAAGGGTCATTACCGGCGCGTTGGAACTGGTTGCCGGCGGACAAGTGGGTCGGTACCGGCTTGGCGAGCCGATCGCACCCCGCCGGGCCCCATGGAACGCCGTCCTGATTGCCGCCGCACTCGATGCCCATTGGCTCGCTCCCGGCCAACGCAACGGCCGGGCCCTGGGGCAACTCGATCGCGCATTGGTCACCTCGAACTCGGCTGACCGGGTGATGCGTCTTTACCCACGCATGTATGGCCGCAGGCGCGGGCCGGCGGCGTTAGGGTATGGCGGCTTCGGCCACTGGCTGCCCCCGGCCGATCGCGAAAAAGTCCGGCGGGTCGACGTTAGCTGCCTTGTCGGTCGCGAGCACGGCTGGTGGTCCTATTGGCGAGCCGGCTCGCTTCGAACGGCCCTGGCCGACTATGCACTCGGCGCCCCCGAGGACCCTATGCAGCCAGGGCCCCGCAGCCGATAATAGCGAGATGTTGGATGAACAAGCGTTTCTTAATGGCACGATGATTCCTGCGTCGGCGATGCAGATTGCCCCCACCGACGCCGGGTTCGTGTTAGGCGTCACCGTGGCGGAGCAATTGCGCACCTTTGGCGGCGAGTTGTTCCGGCTCGAGGACCATCTACTGCGGCTGAGCCATTCGCTTTCCGTGGTGGGCGTCTGCCCTGATATGGACGTTCACCGGCTCGCCGTCACAGCCCGCGAACTGGTTGCCCATAACTGGGCGCTGCTTGGCCCCAATGAAGAGTTGGGGCTTTCGATGTTCGTTACGCCGGGCGCTTACGCCACGTTCGCGCCGCACGGCCCGGCGCGGCCGACCGTGGGCATGCACACGTACCGGCTTCCGTTTGCGCTTTGGGCCGAGAAGTATCGCACCGGGCAGCCCCTGGTGACAGCTTCCGTGCGCCAGGTGCCTGCCGACTGCTGGCCGGCGGACTTGAAGTGCCGCAGCCGGATGCACTACTATCTGGCAGATCGCGAGGCGACGGCCCGTGAGCCGGGCGCCCGCGCGCTGCTGCTGGACCTGGATGGTCGGGTTTCGGAGGCGTCGACGGCCAACGTGCTGGTTTTTCGGCGCGACGAGGGGCTCCTTTCGCCGCCCTTGCACCGCATCCTCCACGGGATCAGCCTCGACGTAGCCTTCCGCCTGGCTTCGCAACTGGGCATTCGAACCGGGTTCCGCGATCTGACGCCGGCCGAAGTCGCCGGGGCCGACGAAGTGCTGCTGAGCAGCACGTCGCCGTGCCTATTGCCGGTCACACGTCTGGACGGAAGACCGATCGGCACGGGCAAGCCGGGCGAGGTGTTCCAGAGCCTCATCGCGGCCTGGAGCAAGCTGGTCGGCGTTGACATTATGGACCAAGCCGTACGGGTGGTACAAGTCCCCTCCGCCAAATGCATTTGACTTTTCCTCAACCTGACCTATCTAAATGTAGGATTTGTGTAAACCCAAAAACCACACGCGATGTCAACGCCGTTCTTCCGTCAAGTCGAGAACGAGGTAGGGGAGAGAGTACATGCCCATGGTGGCCATTGACTTGTTGTTTGGTTTGCTCGTACTCGCGACGGGGGTTGCGTTGGGCTGGTGGCTACGCACCCGTGAGCCGACCCCCACCCCCTCAGACCCGGCCGGTGAAGCGAGGCAGGCTCGCGAAGTCCTCGGCCGTTTGCACGAATTGGCGACGCGCGTGGCATCCGACGTGGGCGCGCACACCGATCGTGTCGAGGCGATCAACGAGCAGTTGCACAGTTCCTCCGGGGCAAAGCACGAAGCGGTGCTGCTCGCGGTAACGGAACTGATCGAGGCCAACAGCCGGATGCAAGGTCAACTCGGCTCGGCCAAACAGAAACTCAAGGAGCAGGCCGCCCAGGTCGAGAAGCATGCCGAGGCCGCTCGGACCGACGCGCTGACCGGCCTTGCCAACCGCCGCGCCTTCGATGAGGAGATGTCTCGGCGCCTGGAACGGTGGGAGAAGCTGGGCGAGACTTTCTCCATCGTGATGTTTGACGTCGACCACTTCAAACGATTCAACGATACGTACGGCCACCAGGCGGGCGACGCGGTGCTGCGGATGATGGGGGAACTGTTGCGCAACACCGCCAGGAAGGGCGACCTCGTCGTCCGATACGGCGGCGAAGAATTCGCCATGATCCTGTCGCGCACCCCGGTTGCCGAGGCGAAACATTGTGCTGAACGGGCGCGGCGGCATATTGCCGAACGGGCGTTTCATTGCGACGGCCAGGAACTGCGCGTCACGGCGAGCCTGGGGGTCGCTCAGATCTTCCAAGGCGAAACGGTACCCCAGTTGATCGATCGCGCCGACGCAGCGCTCTATGCGTCGAAAGCGGCCGGCCGTGATTGCGTTCACTGGCACGACGGCACCACGCCCCACCTGTTGCAGTCAGCCGATTCGATTCCGGCAAGCGAGCCGGAGGCACCGCCCACGGCGCCTCCGGCCTCCGCGCCGCCGCCCACAGAACTGCCTGCCAAGCAGGAACCCAACGCCGAGTCGCGGCCCCGTGCCGCCGCCGATCAGAGCGACCGGGAAGACCCCGTGGCAGGCAAGACGGTTGTCGGGCAAATCACCATGTCGAACCGGACCGAGTTTTGCATCATTCTCGCCCGGCGCCTGGCCGAATGGCGCCGTGGAGGCGCCAACCCCTCGGTGATCATGATCCGTATCGACCATTTCCAGCGAATTGTCGAAGAGTACGGTGAGCGGGCTGGGTGCCTGGTGCTCAAGGCGACCGCGCATTTCCTCAGCGCCGCCATTCGCGACATGGACATGGTGGCCCATTACGATACGGCGACCTTCGTAGTTCTCTTTCCCGGCACTTGGATGGCAAACGTCGTGGGCATTTCCGAACGCCTTCGCGAGGCCATCGCAAAGTGCCACTTGCCGACGGAGCGCGGCCCAATGCATTTCACGGTAAGCATTGGCGGCGCCAACGCGATGGAATCGGACGATACGAAACGGATGCTGGAGCGCGCGGAAACATCGCTTGGCATCGCCTTCGAGGCCGGCGGCAACTGCTCGATGTTTCACAATGGCGCCCGGTCCGAAACCGTCGAGGCCGCCATGGAGCGGGCCGCGAATTGTGCCTAGCCTGCGACCGCGCTATTGGACCACGATGCAGCCCAACACGTTGGCGCCGGCGCGTTGGAGCAGGGGCACGGCTTCCGATGCGGCCCGGCGCATCGTGGCGTGCAGCCGAACGACCAGGTAAACCCCTTCGCAATGGCTCGCCAGCGGCGCCACCTCAGGATACCGCAGCGATGCACCGTGGATCAGGCAAAGCGGGTAGCTCGCTCGCACCTCGGAAAGCAGTTGTGATAAATTGAGACGGCCCAGCGGCGGTCCGGCCGGCGTCGAAAACGGTACCGCGGGCAAAAGGTCCACCCCCGGCAGTACGGTGTGCCGCACCACGTCGGGCCAACGCGCACACCCGATCAATACATCCGTCAGGCCACGCGACGTTTCCACCCCCAGCCGGGTAGCCAGCACGGGGTGCCGCAAATGGGTGTCGATCAACAGAAGATCAGAATCGAGACGCTGGGCAAGCGACGTCGCTAACGGCACGAGCAAGTCAATTCCTAGGTTGTCCGCATCCGGCGACACGAACAGCAAACTGGCCGGCTTTCCAGGCCCCATCGACCGGAGCACGGCATCTGCCAAGTGGCCCAGCGGGTCGGTTAAGTTGTCGCTT
>SKZG01000374.1 GCA_007127495.1 Planctomycetales bacterium | reverse complement strand
CGTTCTGTGGGCGGCGCGGTGCGACGCGCACGGCGGCAGAAGGACTTTCGCCCCGAACATGTTGTGGGCATCGGGATCGATACGACCGGTTCCACGCCCATTCCGGTGGACCGGCAGGGCGTACCCCTGGCAATGCAGCCGCGGTTCCGAGACAACCTGGCTGCCCACGCGTGGCTCTGGAAGGACCATACGAGCTTTGCCGAAGCGGCGGAGATTACCGAGAAGGCCCGGCAAAGCGGCGCCGGCTACCTGGCCAAGTGCGGTGGAGTGTACAGCAGTGAGTGGTATTGGTCGAAGGTGCTGCACTGCCGCCGCACGGCGCCGAAGGTGTTCGAGGCGGCATATTCCTGGGTGGAACTGGCCGACTTCGTGCCGGCGTACATTACCGGCCGGCTCGACCCCGACACGCTCCCCCGCGGTATCTGCGCGGCCGGCCACAAGGCCATGTACCACGAGCATTGGGGCGGGCTGCCCGACCGCAAGTTCCTGCGGCAACTCGACCCCGGCCTGGCGGCCGTCGCCGAACACTACGCCACCCCCACCCTGCCCGCCGACCAAAAGGCGGGCGAGCTGACCGCCGAGGCGGCGCGCGAGGTGGGCCTGCCGCCGGGCGTGCCCGTGGCCGTCGGCGCGTTCGACGCCCACATGGGCGCCGTCGGCGCCGGCATCAAGCCAAACACCTTGGTGAAGATCATCGGTACCAGCACGTGCGACATGATGGTCGCCCCCATGGACGACTCCCTGCCCGACATCCCCGGCCTGTGCGGCATCGTGGCCGGCTCGATCATTCCGGGCATGTACGGCCTGGAGGCGGGGCAATCGGCCGTGGGCGATATCTTCCACTGGTTCGTCAAATACCTGGCCCCGGCCCCGTACACCGCCAAGGGCGACCCGCACGCCAACCTCACCCGCGCAGCCGAAAAACTGCATCCCGGCGAGAGCGGCCTGCTGGCCCTCGATTGGAACAACGGCAACCGGACGATCCTGGTCGATCCGCTGCTTTCCGGGCTGCTTCTCGGGCAGACGCTGCACACCTCGGCGCCGGAGGTGTACCGGGCGCTGGTCGAGGCGACGGCGTTCGGGGCGCTGACGATCATCGAGCGGTTCGAGGAGTACGGCGTGCGCGTGAAGGAGGTGGTCAACTGTGGCGGCATTGCCGAGAAGAACCCGTTCGTCATGCAGATGTACGCCGACGTGTGCAACCGGCCGATGAAGATCGCCCGCTCCGCCCAGACCTGCGCCTTGGGCGCCGCGGTGTTCGGGGCGGTGGCCGGGGGGGCGTACCGAACGGTCCAGCAGGCGCAGCGCAAGATGACGGGTGTGAAAGACCTTATTTACCGGCCCAAGAAAGCTGCTGCGAAGGTATACGCTGAACTGTACTCGCTGTACCGGCAGTTGCACGACGGGCTGGGTACGCCCGGCCACGGCCACGACCTGTACCGCGTCATGAAGGACCTCATCGCCCTGCGCGACCGGGTCCGACGGGAGGAGCGATGATGCTCGACGCCCTGCGCGAGAAGGTGTGCGCGGCGAACCGGCAACTGGCGCGGTCCGGCCTGGCGGTGCTCACCTGGGGCAACACCAGCGGCATCGACCGGGAGCGAGGCTTGGTGGTCATCAAGCCCAGCGGCATCCCGTACGAACAGCTCGAACCGGGGCACATGGTGGTCGTCGACCTGGACGGCAAGGTCACCGGCGGCGAGCTGCGCCCCTCGACCGACACGGCCACGCACCTGGTGTTGTACCGCGCTTTCGAGCAGATCGGCGGCGTGACCCACACGCACAGCCGCTGCGCCACGATGTTCGCGCAGGCCCGGTGCGAAATCCCCTGCCTGGGCACCACGCACGCCGACCACTTTTACGGGCCCGTGCCCGTTACCCGGCCGCTCGCCGAAGCCGAGACGGCCGACTATGAAGCCAACACGGGCCGGATCATCGTCGAGCGATGTGCCAATGTGGACCCCCTGGCGATGCCCGCGGTGTTGGTGGCCGGGCACGGGCCGTTCACCTGGGGGCGCGACGCCGCGGAGTCGGTCCGAAATGCCGTCGCCCTGGAAGCGGTGGCCGAGATGGCCCTCGGCACCCGGCAGTTGGACCCCAGGGCCCCCGAATTGGAAGCTTATATACTGGAAAAACACCACCGGCGCAAGCACGGGCCGGCCGCCTACTACGGACAGGCCTGACCACCGGGGACTGGTCCATTTTTCGGCCAACAGGCGCTAGTCTTCAGCGAAAGACGATGACCGAAAAATGGACCTGTCCCCTTACCGGCCGACAAACAAAGCAACAGGAGTATTTACCGATGGAACTGAACACGCTGGAAGCATGGTTCGTCACCGGCAGCCAGGCCCTTTATGGCGAGGAAGCGCTGCGAAAGGTCGCCGAGAACAGCGAGCTGGTGGTTGACAGCCTGAACGCCTCGTCCCGCTTGCCGGTTCGCTTGGTATGGAAGCCGGTGGTCATCGGCCCGGAGTCGATCCTCGACGTGTGCCGGCAGGCCAACGCCGCGCCGAACTGCATCGGCCTGATCTGCTGGATGCATACGTTCTCGCCGGCCAAGATGTGGATTGCCGGACTCGGCGCCCTGCAGAAGCCCCTGCT
Source organism: Planctomycetales bacterium (assembly GCA_007127495.1). Taxonomy (GTDB): domain Bacteria; phylum Planctomycetota; class Planctomycetia; order Pirellulales; family Thermoguttaceae; genus PWXP01. The sequence goes on along the minus strand of SKZG01000374.1, from coordinate 437 downwards.
GCACCTGCACACGCAGTTCAATCGCGATCTGCCGTGGTCGTCGATCGACATGGACTTCATGAACCTGAACCAGTCGGCGCACGGCGACCGCGAGTTCGGGTTCATCTGCTCGCGCATGGGCAAGGCGCGGAAGGTGGTGGTCGGCCATTGGGAGGAACACGACGTCCAGGACCGGATCGCCGCGTGGCTGCGGGCGGCGGCCGGCTTGCACGAACTGCGGCGCCTGAAGGTCGCGCGCCTCGGCGACAACATGCGGCAGGTGGCGGTCACCGAAGGTGACAAGGTCGAGGCACAAATGCAGTTCGGCGTCGAGGTAAACGGCTACGGGGTGGGCGCGCTGGCCGGCCACGTCGAAAACGTACCGGAACCGGCCATCGACCGCGTGCTCGACGAGTACGACCGGCAGTACGCCATGGCGCCCGAACTGCAACCCGGCG
>SKZG01000115.1 GCA_007127495.1 Planctomycetales bacterium | reverse complement strand
TGTGCCGAGTTCCAACTCCAGCACGCGAACGTGTTCGTGCTTGATCGTTTCGCCCGGGGCCGGCATCTGCGAAGCCCGAAGGCCAAGGATCGACAACGCCTTTTCCTGACCAATCTGGTTCGAGTGGTCCGCCATCCAAATCCAATCGTCGGCTTGTTCGATCGGACGCTGGATCGCCGCCACCCCTGCGCGTAACATCCAACCGCGAATCGTCGTCCACACAGGCAACTCCGGCGACACGCCGAGCCAATCGAAAACAATCCGCAGCACATCGGGGGCCGCTCGCAGCCCGGTGCGCCTCGCGAGGTTTACGCACAAAGAAATCATCTTCGGTCCAAACTCGTGATACGGCAGCGGCGGATCTTCCGGAAGGATTGGCGGTTGGTTCCGCAGCCGTTCGTTTTCCGCCTTCAGCCGAGCGATCTCGGCGGCCTGTCCTTCTTGTCGCTCACGCAATTCGCGCAGCGACCTCTCTTGTTGCTCGACCAATCGCTCCAACCGCTCGACCTGCGCCGATTTCTCTCGGGCTCGCCGCGCTTGTGTTTCCCGGCTTTTCAACAAAAAGCCGGCGACAACGGTCATACGTGACTTGAATTGTTTCGCTTGTTCGATCCATGATGTAGCCATGTCGCGCTCCTTCGCCATGAGACGGGTTTGATAATCACCTCATACAAAGTTGCGCGACAGTTTTGCAATACCATATTTGCCCCACCTTCCCTAAATTCCGGCCATTTCATCAGGCCAGCCCTCGGGAGTTTCGGTACGCAATACAACGGGGGCGCGAGTCGGCCGGTGCGGGCCGTCGTCGCGCGATGCACCGTGGAGCCGCAAGCCGCGATGATGGCCTGGCTCGCGGCGCACGACCCGCCGCACCGCCATAAGGGGTGGATGGGCATCCCCACGGTCCACGGGGCGTCCCCGCGTCAGCCAGGCCAGCAGGGCCGGCAGCATGACCAACGAGGAAAACAAGCAGCAGCACACGCCAATGGTCAACACCCGGCCCAGGCTTTGCAGGCCGCGATGGCTGGCGATCATCAGGCTGCCGAATCCGACCATCGTGGTCAGGGACGTGATGAGGATCGCGCTGGCCGTCGAGGCGCTGAGTCGGTATCGGCCTTTCTGTAGGCGGAAATCATGTACCACGTGAACGCCGTCGTCAATCCCGATGCCGAGGACCAGCGGCAGCACGATCATGTTGGCCGGGTTCAACGGGATGTTCAGGTAACCGAGCAGCCCGAATAGCTGGAGCATGCCCACCCCAACCGGCAGCATGGCCAGCAGGGTGTAGCGGACACTGCGAAAATCGATATAGAGAATGGCCAGCACAGCGGCCAACGCATACCAGGCGGCCTGCTCGTAGCTCCGTTTCATCTGCCGGGAAGCCTCGTAGGTTTGGAGCGGGTTGCCGGTAGCGCGGGGGTCGACGGCCCGCACCTCGCGGACGAACCGTTCCATGGCCTCCATGTCCCAAATATCGCCCTTGGCGTAAATCTTCAACAGGTGTCGGCCGTCTTGCCCGACGAAACGTGTGACCAGTCCCTGGGGCAAATCGCTGAGTTGGGGCGGCTCGGGATTGGCAATGCCGCGCAGTGTATAAAGCCGGCTGAGCAGGTCGCCGGCCATTTGCTGCTGATACTCGGTCAACCGTTCATAACATTCAGCGAGAGGCATCCGGCGGAGCGAATCGCGGATCAGCTCCAGTTGGCGCTGCGTGCGCAATGTTTGCGGGTTGCCGGCCAGGAGGTCCTGCAAGCGCGCCAATTCGCGCCCCACGTCGGCCGGGGGTTCCACGGGAATCCGGGGCGGGCGTTCCGGCAGTCCGGCCAGGCGGTCGTAAATGCCGGCGATGATCGGGGGCCGTTCCTCGTGGCCGGCGGGAAAAAACCGCGCCAGGCTCTCGACACGGTCCACCGAAGCCTGCTGCTCAAAACGCTTCTTCAGCCGTTGCCCGTGCTCCGGGCTCTCGGCAATGGAAAGTGCATACCAGACGCTCCGGTTGCTCTCGTTGAGCAGTTTCTTTTCCAGTTCGATGCTTTCCAGCCCTTCGGGCTGAAGATTCAGCAGGTTGTGATCGTACCAGAGCCGGCTCATGCCCGACCCCAAGGCAACGCTCCCCGCCAAGGTGACGCCCAGCAGCAGCCGGGGCCACCGGAAGGCCGGGGTCATCCAATGGTGCAAATCGAGCGGAACCGGCGCCGGTTTGTAGGAGCGCCGCTGGTCGCTCAGGAAGATCATCGCCGGCAACACCGTGACGGCTGCCAGGAGGCACAACAGGATCCCGCTGCCGGCAATGACGCCCAGTTCCGCGATTCCCTTGAACTCCGTGGCTCCGGCCATGAAGAATGCCGTGGCCGTGGTGGCGCCTCCGGTGACGATGCCCGGCCCCACGCTGCGCGCGGTTTGCAGGAGCGATTCGCGGCAGTCGCGTGTTTGATTGTGCAGGAGCAGATAGCGCGCGGCATAATGGATGCCAAAGTCGATCCCCAGCCCGATCAGGATGACCCCGAACGCCATGCTCAGGATGTTCAAGTGCCCGAGGGTCATCGTGACGTAGCCGAACGACCACGCCATGGCCATCAGGAGCGAGAGGACGGTCATCAGGGGGTGCCGCACGCCGCCGAAGCCGGCGACGAACAGGCAGGCGACTCCGACGAGCGCAAGCAGGCTTGCCTCCAACATGGCCGCCTGGCTGCTGCGCATTTCGTCGTTCTCCATCACCGGGAGGCCGGTGAGGCCGATGGCGACGTGCGGGTGCCGGCCTTGCACTCGGGCGATCTGACCGCGCAGGGCCTCGATCGCCTCCGTTCCCTGGACGAAGCTTGCGCGATCTCGTTTGGCCAGTCGCAGGAAGACAAAGCCCGTCCGACCCTCCTGGGCCAAAATATAGTCGCTGGAAAGTTCGCTGAGCGTGGCGACCAGGCCCGGCATGGCGGGCCACGGCGACTGATAGCGGCTGCGGTCCGACATCGCCGCGAGAAAGCTCTCGGCGAGGCGGGCCACTTCGAGTTCCACGGCGGCGCGGTGTGCCGGCTGCCCCGCCG
>SKZG01000367.1 GCA_007127495.1 Planctomycetales bacterium | reverse complement strand
GTCAGCAGCGATTGGATTTCCTTGCGCAGCACGTCGCGCGGCAGCCGGTAGGCCGGAATACAGCCCAGCAACATGCCGCCGGGCTCGGCCTCGGCGTCGAACAGGGTCACCTGGTGCCCCAGCCGCGCCAGGTCGTGGGCGGCGGTGAGACCCGCCGGGCCGGCGCCGACGACGGCCACCGGGCCCGCGCCCCGACCCTTGCTCGGCGCACCCGGCCGGTACACCGCCGGGTCCACGCGGTCGGTCACGAACCGCTTGATGGCGCGGATGGCTACCGGGTCGGCGCCCATCGCGCCAAGCTGGCAGTGCTGCTCGCACTGGCGGTCGCACACGCGGGCACAGATGGACGGCAGGGGATTCGCCTCGCGAATCACCTGGTACGCATCCTCGAGCCGGCCCTTCTCCACCAGGGCGACGTAGCGCCAGGCCTCGGTTTCGAGCGGGCAGGCCGCCTGACACGCCGCACCGACCAACTCGCCGCACACGAAGGCGTCGCACCGTTTGTCGACCACGTGCCGCTCGTATTCGCCTCGGAAGTGCCGCAGCGTGCTGAGCACCGGGTTGGCCGCCGTTTGCCCCAGGCCGCACATGGTCGTGTCTTTCACGGCCAGGGCCAGTTCCTCGAGCAGGGTGAGATGTTCCGGCGTGCCTCGGCCGCAGGTGATGTCGTCGAGGATTTCGTACATCCGCTGCGTACCCTTGCGGCAGGTGAAGCACTTGCCGCACGACTCGTCGCGGAGGAAGTTCATGAAGTACTTGGCCACGTCGACCATGCACGTGCCCCCGTCCATGACGATCATGCCGCCGGAGCCCATGATGGAGCCGGCCGCGGCGAGGGTGTCGTAGTCGATGGGCAGGTGGAACTGGTCGGCGGGGATGCAGCCGCCGGACGGGCCGCCGGTTTGCACGGCCTTGATTTTCGCCTTGCCCACCGGCCCGCCGCCGATGTCGTGGACGATCTGCCCGATGGTGATGCCCATGGGGACCTCGACCAGCCCGGTGTTCTTGATTTTCCCGACCAGGCTGAATACCTTCGTGCCCGAGTTATTCTTGGTGCCGATGGCGGCGAACCGCTCGGCCCCCTCGCGGAGGATGACGGGGATGTTGGCCCAGGTTTCGACGTTGTTGATGGCGGTGGGCTTGCCGTCGATGCCCTTCTCGATGGGGAACGGCGGGCGCTGGCGCGGCTCACCCATGCGGCCCTCCACCGAGTGGATCAGGGCCGTCTCCTCGCCGCAAACGAATGCCCCGGCACCGCGGATCATCTGCACGTCGAAGCGGAAGTCCGTACCGAGGATGCCCTCGCCGAGCAGGCCGAAGTCGCGGGCCTGCCGCAGGGCGACGCTGAGGTGTTGGCTGGCCAGCGGGTATTCGCTGCGCACGTAGACGACGCCATCGGTTGCGCCGGTTGCGTAGGCGCCCAACAGCATCCCTTCGAGGACGCTGTGCGGATTGCCTTCAAGGATGCTGCGGTCCATGTAGGCGCCGGGGTCGCCCTCGTCGGCATTGCACACGAGGAACTTGCCGCGGTCGCCGGGCTGGCGGGCGAGCATCTCCCATTTCCGACCGGTGGGGAACCCGCCGCCGCCCCGACCTCGCAGCCCGGAACGCTTCACCTCCTCGACCACCCAGGCCGGGTCGCCGCCGTCGAGTGCTTTTTCCAGGGCCGCGTATCCGCCGTGGAGGATATAGTCGTGAATGCGTTCCGCGTCGATCTTCGGGCTCATTCCGAGGACCGTCCGCTGCTGGTGCTGGAAGAAGGGGATTTCGTCGCGATGGTAGCAGATGCGGCCCGTTTGGGGGTCGCGGTAGAGCAGATGCTCGACGTGCCGGCCCTCCAAGGCCGCCTCGATGATCTCGGGCACGTGCTCGGCTTTCACGCGCGGATAGAACGCCTGCTGCGGCTCGACCAACAGGGTGGGACCCACCTCGCAGAACCCGTGGCAGCCGGTGGCGTGAATGGCAACCCGGTCGACGAGCCCGTGCTTCAGCAGGTAGCCCTGCACGGCCTGCACGATGGTCATGGCGCCGCCGGCACGGCAGGCCGTTTCAGCACATGTGGTTAAGTGCAACTCGCGACGATCGCGGTCGCTTTGGAGGAGTTGTCGGAGCCGTCGCAGGTGGCCGGTTGAAGAAAGCCGGGGCATGAGATTTCCTTGGGGAGTGGATCGCGGCGGGCAGCTACGGGAAGTCGAGCCGGCGGCTGGCGCAGCCGCGGCGGGCACAGAGTCGCAGCGCCCCGCCCCCGCGCACCAGGATTGTGGCCATCGGCGCGTCGCATTCAGGGCAGTCGAAGCCGCCGGTCAGTTCTTCATGGCAAAACGGGCAGGAGAATCGCGTGACGCGGCCGGCGGGAATTTCCGGCTCCGCGCAGGAACCATCGCCGCCGTACCACGACGAGAGCCGCAGCCAGCCATACTGGTCGTCGAAGCATACGGCCACGCGAATCGACGGTCGCTCTCCGATCGGATGGGACGAGTCCATCAGGCTGTGGTTGCAGCGGGGGCAGGAAGCTTCCACCGGCAACCGGTGTTCGGCACCGTTCGCCGAGCTGGCCAGCCCCGCCCGAGTGTCGTCCAACAACTTGCGGACCTGCGGCTTGCGGACCTTGGAGAAGTAGTAGCCGTCGATGACCACGACCGGGCCGAGCGCGCAGGCGCCCAGGCAGTTGACCGTTTCGAGGGAGAACATGCCGTCGGCGGTGGTCTCCCCCGCCTGGATGCCCAGTTGGCGTTCGATTTCCTCGACCACGCCGGGCCCCCCTCGCACGTGGCACGCGGTGCCCAGGCAGGCGCAGATGAGGTGCTTTCCGCGCGGTTTCAGGCTGAAGGCGCTGTAGAAGGTGGCAATGCCGTACACGTCTGCCAGGGGCCGGCCGGTGGCCTGTGCCACGGCGCGCAGTGCCCCCTCGGGCAGGTAGCCGCATCGTGCCTGGATGTCGGCCAGGATGGCAATGAGCCCCCCACGGTCGGCACCGTGGCCCCGCACGACTTCCAGTACGTCTTGTTCGTCAACCGTGTGTCCCACGAGCCTCGGCTTCGTCC
>SKZG01000090.1 GCA_007127495.1 Planctomycetales bacterium | reverse complement strand
GATTGGGCGAAACCTACAATATCGGCGGGAACTGCGAGCAGCGAAACATCGATGTGGTCGAAACCATTTGCCGCGTGGTCGATCGGTTGCGGCCCGACCTGCCGCACACACCCTGTCGGCAGCTTATCCGATTTGTGACCGATCGGCCGGGCCACGACCGCCGTTACGCGATCGACGCAACGAAAATCGATCGGGAGTTGGGGTGGCGCCCCACACACGACTTTGCGTCGGGCCTTGAAGCCACTGTCGCTTGGTACCTCGACAACTCAGGCTGGGTCGAACGGGTACAAACCGGGAAGTACCAACGCGAACGGCTTGGGCTGGGGGGAACATAGCTCTACGGAGGGGTGTCATTCGCCGGGAATTCGCGGCGGAGCGCCGATTCCTCTGGGGGAGAGCCCCTGTTGACAGTGTGGGGAGATTCGGGGATAAATGGGGTTGATTGATGGTCCTGCGTTTCCGATTTCTCCCGTTCCAAGGAACAAGCTATGGAAGACTTGTGGTTCATCGTATCGGTGGTTGGCGCGTTTGTAGTCGTCATCGTGGGCTTGGTGGCGTTCTTTGTCTTTGCCACCTATTTTCGGTTCTGGATCCAGTCGTTCACGACCGGGGCGGGCATCGGCATTCTCGACCTGCTCGGCATGACCTTCCGCAAGGTTAGCCCGGCGGTCATTGTTCGCAGCAAGATCATGGCCGTGCAGGCGGGAATTGGCGACGAGCAGGGGGTTACCTCAAAAGCCCTGGAGGCGCACTACCTGGCCGGCGGCAACGTGCCACTGGTGATCCGTTCGGTGATCGCTGCCCAGAAGGCGAAAATCGTCGACCTGGATTTCAAGCAGGCCGCGGCGATTGACCTTGCCGGGCGCAACGTGCTCGAAGCGGTGCAAACGAGTGTGTACCCGAAAGTGATCGATTGCCCTGCCCGTGGCGGCCCGCGCGATTCGCTCGACGGGATCGCCCAGAATGGCATTCAACTGAAGGTGAAGGCGAGGGTGACGGTTCGCGCCAATCTCCAGCGATTGATCGGCGGGGCCACCGAGGAAACCATCGTTGCCCGGGTGGGTGAGGGGATCGTCAGCGCCATTGGCTCGGCGAAGGCGCATGGCGAGGTGCTTGAGAACCCCGATCGCATTTCCACCACAGTGCTCGGTCGCCGTTTGGATTCGCAAACCGCCTTCGAGATCGTATCGATCGACATCGCCGACGTCGACGTGGGCGAGAATATCGGCGCGCGGCTCCAGGCCGACCAGGCCGAGGCCGACATGCGGGTGGCCCAGGCCAATGCCGAAGGACGCCGGGCGATGGCCGTGGCCGAGGAGCAAGAGATGATTGCCGCAATCGAAGAGAACCGCGCGAAGGTCGTTCAGGCGGAGGCCGAAGTTCCCAAGGCCATCGCTCAAGCCTTCCAAGAGGGGCAGCTTGGCATTCTCGACTACTATAAGTTGCGCAATGTGCAGGCCGATACCGAAATGCGGACTTCGATCGCCAAGGCGGGTATCGCCCCGGCCGCTAACCAAGGAGTCACGGGATGAACGGCCTGCCCGCACTGCTGGCCAACGGCCTCGAGGATGTTATCGGTTTCGTGGTCTTCCTCGTGATTGCCATCGTCATTTGGGCGGTCCAGGCATTTGGCAAGATGGCTCAGAAGGGCCGGCCGCAACCTCCGAAGCGGCCGGCTCCCAAGCAGCCGGCGCAAGGCGGCGGTCTGGAAGACGAGATTGGCGATTTCCTGCGTAAGGCGGCGCGGCGCGGCCAACCACAGCGGGAAGCAGCCCCGCCGGCACGACAGCATCGCGGTGAGCGCGCCATGCAGGCGGAGGTGGTCGGAGGGCAGCAACGGCCCGTCCCCGGCGAGGTGCTGCGCGAGCAAGCCCTCCAGGCTGCCAGGCAACGAGCCAAAGCCGAGCAGTTGGCGCGCCGCACGATGCAACAAGGCCCCCAGCGAGCCGCCGTGGCGCGGCAAACCCAAGGATCCGGTACGCCCCGCGATATGTCGACGCCGGCGCTTGCCTCCAGCCCCGCACCGGCCGCCGATGCACCGAGAGTGAAACTGGCGAGCATCTTTGCAGCCACCCAGCCGGACTCGCCGCGCGACGTCGCACCGGCCGCCGGGCTGTACGCCATGTTATCCGAGCCAGCCAACCTGCGCCAGGCCATCGTGTTGGCGGAAATCCTCGGTCGTCCGGAAGACCGGTGGTAGTTCGCTCACGGAACCTGTCTGCCTTTGGAATCAAACATGGATCCGGCTACCCCCAATAAGACCCGCATCGGTTGGATTGGCACCGGGGTGATGGGCGCGAGCATGTGCGGGCACCTGCTCGACGCAGGTTTTGCGGTCACCGTGTCCAATCGCACGGCGGAGCGCGCCGGGCCGCTTCTGGATCGGGGTGCTCGGTGGGCGCCCCACCCGAAGGCCGTGGCCGGTGAGGCCGATGTCGTTTTCACGATCGTCGGGTTCCCGAGTGACGTGCGCGACGTCATGCTGGGTCCGGACGGGGTCCTGGCCGGATGCAAGGCGGGCAACGTTGTGGTCGATATGACGACCAGCGAGCCTTCCCTTGCCGTCGACATCGCCGCCCGAGCCGGCGACGTAGGAGTGTACGCCATCGACGCGCCCGTTTCCGGCGGCGACGTGGGTGCGCGGGAAGCGCGCCTTTCGATCATGATCGGCGGCGATCCCGCAGCCGTCGACGTGGTGCGCCCCTGCTTGGAGCTTATGGGCAAGACCATTGTTCGGCAGGGCGGTCCAGGCGCAGGCCAACATGCGAAAATGGTCAACCAAACGCTTATCGCCTCCGGTATGGTCGGAGTTTGTGAGGCGCTGCTCTACGCCTACAAGGCGGGGCTCGATCTCAACACGGTCTTGCAGTCGGTCGCCTCGGGCGCTGCCGGAAGCTGGTCGCTATCGAACCTCGGCCCGCGCCTTATCGAGAACGACTTCGATCCAGGATTTCTTGTCGACCATTTCATCAAAGACATGGGCATTGCATTGGACGAAGCGAGGCGCATGGACCTGTCGCTTCCCGGGTTGGCGTTGGCCCAGCAGCTTTACCTCGCGCTCCGCGCGCAAGGATACGGGCGCAAGGGCACACACGCCCTTCAATTGGCCCTTGCCTCGCTTTCAAATATCGACTGGCGCAGTCGGTAGATTGGACCGTTCATGGACCGTTCACCGGTCGATGGCAAGACCCGGTACGGCTTGCTCCAGCCGGCGCATGCCGGCGGGTGTTATTTGGGTGTTGGATGCAGTGAGTCGCTTGAGGTGCTTCATCTCAGCCAGGATGTCGAGGCCGCGATCGGTGATCGCGGTATCGCTCAGCAGCAGCCAGTGGAGTTTGCCCAGGCCGGTGATATGGCGCAAGCCCTCATCGGTCACGTTCGTGCTTGACAGGTCGAGCGCCGCTAAATAGGAGAGATTCTTCAGATGCGCCAGGCCAGGGTCACCGATGGACGTACCAGCCAGGTGCAACGCTTCGATGCTTCTCAGCCGCGAGAGGCGCGGCAGGCCCTCATCAGTAATCGGGGTGCCGCTCAAAACGAGCGTGCTCAAATGCGAGAGATTCTTCAGATATTTCAGTTCCTCGTCGGTAATGGCGGTTTCACGCAAATCGAGCAGTACGAGGCGCTGCAGATTCAGCAGCGGGGCGAGGTCAGGCTGCGTCAATTGCCGGCCGTGGTAGCTGACAGTCTCGACGTTGCCTGTGCCGGTTTGGTAGACGACTCGAACGCCCCGCGCCTCCAGTTCGGCTCCGGCCTGTTGCTCGGACCGGCCATAAAGCAAGCTGCCCCAGAGCGCGCTGGAGAAATTGACCGCAGTGCCTGCATAGGGGGTATAGAGAAAGCCGACGGCAAGCGCCAGCACCAGCACGACGATACCGAAAACAATGCGACTGGGGGATCTAAGCCTTCCCACACCATGCTCCAATGCTCAACGAAGGACAACCCGTGTAAACTCTTACGGTTTCGGCCTCGGGATGAATCACCTAATGTTATTCTGTCGTATTGCGACGATTATAGCAAGCCCTGGAGGACCTCAGCCAACTGTTGCTCGTTGAGTTCCACCGGGTTGCCTCGCATGCTGTTGCCGAACGAATCTTTGGCGATGGCCGGAATGTGCTCGGGCTTCACGCCCGACTCGGAGAGCCGCGCGGAAATACCCACGCGAGCGAGCAAACGGTCGATCTCGTCGATAAGGCGTTCCACCGCCGCATCGGGCGATTGCCGCGAGGGAGTTCCGAACAGCACGTGAGCCATGTGGGCAAGCTCGTCGCGGCGGGCATCGCGATTGATTCGCAACGCCGCAGGCAGCATGATCGCGCATGCGATGCCGTGTGGAAGTCGGCAGTGCGTGCCGAGGGCCGGAGCCACGCCGTGGGCCATCCCCAAGCCGGAATTGGCAAGGGCCATCCCTGAAAGCAAGGCGGCATGCGACACCGCCTCGCGCGCCCGGCGCGAGGTGCCGTTCTCGACCGCCTCGACAATGGCCGGGATAGCCAGACGCAAACCCTGCAAACACAGCGCCTGTGGAATGGGTTGCGCCTTGCGCGAAATGTAGCTCTCAATCAATTGCGTTACGGCGTCCATACCGCTGGCAGCCGTAATGGCCGGGGGAACGGTCACGCACAGCTCCGGGTCAACCAGTGCCACACGAGGCATCAGGCGAGGATCGCGGAGGCTCTTCTTCCACGGAGGATCGTAATTGGAGATGACCGCGTTGTACGTGGCCTCGGCCCCGGTGCCGGCGGTGGTGGGCAGGGCCATGACCGGCAGGGGGTCCCGGTGGAGCGTGTAGCCGCGGCCTACGCCTTCCAGGTAGTCGGCCACTTTGCCATTTGCAGCGTGGACCCCCATGGCGGCCACGGCCTTGGCAAGATCGATGGTTGCCCCGCCGCCAACCGCCAGGATGAAGTCGCCTGCCCCGGCGCCCAGTTCATGCAGGCCGGCGGCGGCCTCATCGACGTCGGCCGCCTCAGGTTCATGGTCGATGGCTCCGGCTTCGAGCATGTCAATTTGACTGGCGTGGAGCGAGTCGGCGATTTCCGGCAAGACGACGGCCGCCTGTTCGTCGGGCAGCCCGCAGAACACCACTGCTCGACGGCCAAGAGTCGCCCCGAGGGTGCCGGCTTCGGCACGGCGCCCCCAGCCAAACGCGATCCGACCCGGTGCGATGAAGTCGTACGCAAACGTATTTTCTTTGAAATCCATGACGCTCACAGTTGGTCTAATGCATCGATCCAGCGGGAAAGCTCGGCCCGCTCTTCCGGAGCCAGGGGGTGCGAGGTCTCGCCGAGGCGCCTGACGGTCACTGGGTACTTGGCTTCACGAAGCCGTTCGATGGTACTCTGGATGATCTTGGCATGGCGCGACTGCGGCGACGTCGCCACGTAGAACGCCAGCCGCTGAAGGGGCTCATTGGGCCCGAGTTGCGCCGCCAAGGGCCCGTCGATGACGGCAACACCGCGAATCACGTCGCGGTTCTGCGTTGCCGCAACCATAGCCACGGCGCCGCCGGACTCGTAACCGGCCAGAACAATGCGTGCTGGATCGATCGAGTAATCGGCTGATGCCTGATCGATGAGCTTCCGTATGAGCGGTAGTTCGATCCTATCCCATCTCCTTGAATCCACGGCCTTCGGCGCCAGGAGAATCCACTCGTTACGATCGCAGTGCGGCTTCCATTGCGCCAGCAATTCATCCCACTGGAATCCCCCCGGCCCGTGCAGCCATACGACGAGCCCATGTGGAGTATCGGGGCGATACGTTTCGGGCAGATAGGCCCACACTTCATTGGGAAACTCGGGCACCTTTATGGAAACGCGGCGACCGCCGGCAGCGTCCGGCTGGGGCGGCTTCTGGTGGGCACGTGCAGGCGGCAACGTCTCATTTGGGACCGACTCGGGGAGCCGGCCGAGCGTCACGGCGACGTCCCGCGTCTTGCCGTTACGTAAGAGGGGAATTTGGACTTCGGCGCCGGGTTGGTGTTCGGCCAGTTCGTTTCGAAGTGCCGCAGCCCCGGGAAGCGCCTCGCCGGCCATGGCTACCAGGATGTCGCCGCGTTGGACGCCGGCTTTAGCCGCGGGGCTTTCCGGGTAGACATAGCGAACCGCGACGCCGCCGCCGGCCACCGCTTCGCGCATGGGAAGGATCCCCAGAAACGGATGCTCATAAGGCGATAGTTTCGCAACGAGTTCCAGCTCACGTTCGAATCGCTCGCCGTTTCGAGCGACGGTGACGCGAACCGACTCGCCGGCGTAGCATCGCGCCATCGCCTCGCGGAATTCGGCCGTACGTTCGACGGCGCGCCCGTCAACCTCCACGATCTTGTCGCCGGCCTTCAGTCCGGCACGTTGGGCGGGCGAGTTCGGATGACAGTTGACCACGATGGTCTCGGATACGGACGGGTTGCCACCCCGGAGGTTCACCCCGAGAAGCCCCGCATGGAGGTCCTCACCCGCCTTTAGACGCGGCAGGGCGCGAAGGACTTGATCAGCGTGGACGGCGAAGCCGATGCCGGAATCGTACCATTCATACCCGGCCATCTCATCATCGCCCTCGGGCGAAAGCGGTGCAAGGATTCCCACGACCCGACCGGCGATATCGATCAGCGGGCCGCCGTAGTTGTTTGGCGACACGGCGGCGTCGGTCTGCACGGCCTTGCCCCACACGCGGTTTCGGGCCGAAACGATGCCGACCGCCACGTTGGGTTCGTCGCTTTCAAACGCGCGGCCAAGGGCCAGGGCCCATTGGCCCACTCGAAGCTCCTCGGAAGACGCAAATTCGGGTACCGCGAGCGGCGCATCGACGTCAATCTTCAGCAGGACGATCATGCGGCTCTGGTCGGTGGCGACAAGCCTCGCAGGCTTGCGCGTACCGTCGGACAAGCGAACGAGGATGGAAGCCGGCCGGTGGCGAAAGTTGAGGGCGCTGGAAACGATGTAGCCATTCTCACCCACCACGAGCCCCGTCGTGGGGCCGGGGCCGAACAGCACCTGGCCTACCCGCTCTAAACCACCGAGGGTTTCAATACGGACCACGGACGGCGCCACGCGTGCCGTCGCCGCCCGGAAAGCCAGTTCCTCGAGAGCGCCAAGTTCCTCGGCGGCGCGGGCGGGTAGGGGCGCGGCGACGATGCCTAGCAGGACGGCCGCGGCAAGTCGCCCTATCGTGCAAAGCGGTGTCGGTGTTTTCATGGCAAGTTCCTGAAGGTTTCAGGGGCGGCTGTCAGAATGACCTCGCGTAGTTCGGGCACGTCGCGGCCGCGCAGGACCGTCAGCCTGACTTCGTCATGCAAGTCCACATATTCCAACTGCTCGCGGAGCGCGGAGCACGACTGGATGAGCTGATCGTTCAAGAGCAGCACCAGATCGTCCGATTGAATGCCTGCCTTGTTTGCCGGCGAGCCCTCGCGCACGTATTCCACGAACGGCGGTGTACGATCGAGCACGTCCGGCACGAGGCGAATTCCCAGCCGTTCGAGCGAATAGGCGAGTTCCGGTTTGGCGGCTCCGGAAATCTCCGCGGACGGCGCGAATGCCCCGGATTGTATTTGGGCAATCACCGCCTCCATTTCGGCAATCGGCAGCGCATAGTTGAGCCATGTGTGATTCTGCGCGTTCCGCAGTTCCTTCCCGAGAACGCCGAGCAACTGGCCTCGCACGGTGAGCAGTGCCCCGCCTGCAGCTCCGGGATTGTTCGTTGTGGCATCGAGCACGTACACCGGCCCGCGATAGGCGGTTTCGAACTGGCCGCGACGGGCTTGGAGGTTGGTGCGCGCGGCAATCGTGCCCCGCTGCACGCTGGCCGGCTCGTTTCCCATGGCCACGCCGAAGAGGTTGCTCATCGCGATGACGCGGGTTCCTACGTCGGCCTCGACGGCTTCGTAGAGTTTGAAATGGGGCAGATCGGTCGCGTCGATTTTCAGCAGGGCAATTTCCAAACGTGGATCGGCGCCATGCAATGTCGCATCGAAACGCTGCCCGTCATGCACGACCGCCGTTATGTAGTTGGTATCGAGCACGTGGCTGAAGACGGTCAAAATATAACCATCGGGCGAAATGAGTATGCCGCTTTGGTATGCCTGCATCCCCCGAAATCCGCCGGCGCCATATATCTTCACGATTTTGGCCTGAGCGTCCTCGATGATATTGGGAAGTGTGTCCCCGGCAGATGAGGAAACCGCAGCCATAGCCGTCAGGAGCGCGATCAAGATGCGCTGGACCAACCTGAAGCCGCCCCGCGAGCCAAGCCCGAGCCGGCAGTTCGGGGAATCGCTCGCCATGTCAAATGAAGCTGATTTTGTCATGGTGATCCTTTCGGCGTCTCGGGCGTGTCTTCCCCGAATCGCCAGTTGTCGATGTGGAATTCGGCGTAGGGTTCGCCGCCATGGTACACCTCAATCCGAGCGGGCAACCGGCGTTTGTCGTGGACGTGATAGTCGCGGAAGAACACTTCGCAGGGATCGGCATTTTCGCCGTCGGAAAAAAGATCGACAGCCAGCAGTTCTCCGCTTTCGGGTTGGTAGTAGAACCACGCCGCGACGCCACGAAGCTGCCCGGCCAGAACGTCTGCGAGACCGTCGTGGCCGGGCAACGGAGCGGTGCCTACGTAGTAGACGTTTTCCAGAGCTTCCGGCCCGGCGACGGCAAGGCGGCGCCACAGCAACAGCGCAGGAAACAGTCCGCCACTTTGCGGGGGCGCCAGATCGGCCTCCAGGTGTTCGGACGCGGTCCAATCGAAATCGACCGCAGGCAATTGCAGACGGCATCCGTCGTTGCCGAGGGCCAGCTCGAAGTCGCCACCGCCGCCAAGCCGGCCGGAGAGTGTCCACGTGCCGGACAGCCTGCGCCAATCGCCCGTCGCGTTCCATGCTTCCAGAACGCGTTGCTGATGGCGCTTGTTGAAGAAATAGTTTGAGAAACCACGCCGGCTCTCAAAGTGCTGCTTGGCGATCTCCGGCATGGGCTCCTCGGGGAGCGCGATCCGACGGGCCGGGCCCGGTGGAGTGCGTCGGTGCTTGGGCGCATCGGGCTCCGACTCCGAGGCGCCGGGTTGGTTGCCCGGCGTGGAACCGCCGTTTTCGTCTTGATCGGGCGCCGGTTTGGTGTCGGGGGGGAGCGGCTTAGGCTCCCAGGGTTCGATCGGTGGACCGGAGCCTGATACATTCCGAATCAGCTCTTCTTCGCCGTGCAATCCTCGCAGCCGAACCACCGTGTCGTACCGCGTTCCGCTCTGGCGAAAACTGAGTGGAACACGCCATCCCTTCGGATAAATGCCGAGTACATTCTTGAACTGGTTCGGCGTCGTGATGGTCCGCCCGCCGAAGCGGAGGATCTCGGAGTTATAACGCAGCCCACGACGATACGCGTCGGAATCGTCCAGGATGTCGTTCACCACAACATTCCCGTCCAGATCGGCGACGACCGTTGCGCCCAAGGTGGCGTGATCGACAATGCGCCCGCTGTGCAGGTGTCCGAGAAAGTGCTTGATCTGGTTGATGGAAATGGCATAGGCCACGCCCACGTTGATCCGCCCGCGTTTTTCGAATGAAGCTCGGCCGTTGATGCCGATGAGTTGCCCCTCGGCATTGAACAGAGGACCGCCGGAATTGCCCGGATTGATGGAGGCGTCGGTCTGGATGCAGTCGGTATATTCCAGCAGCGTACCGGCGGGGTACTGATAGCGATTCGTTCCCGAGACGATTCCCCACGTGACGGTGGGCTGGAAGTCGGTGGCCAAGACAAACGGGTTGCCCATGGCGAAACACTCATCGCCCACGCGCACCAGGTCGCTATCGCCCAGTTCGGCAACGGGAAAGTCGTCGCGGCCGAAGAGTTTGATCAGGGCGACGTCGCCGACCGGGTCGACTCCCACAATCACCGCGTCATACAATTTGCCGTCGGGCATGCCACATTTCATTGCGTTGCCGCACGGTTTCACGACGTGATAGTTGGTCAGGGCGAAGCCGTCGGGCGAAATGACCACACCGGAGCCGCCGCCGCGACCGGTGGCCGAGAACACTGCCAGCACGGAACCTTGCACCCTCTCCATGACCGCGATGCGCGCCGCCTCGGCTTCCAGGACAGCCGGCGGCACCGGCGAGGTCGCCGCCTGGCAGGCCGTGGCTGCAATGAAGACCGCCAGCGTGCCAAGGGCGCGGGCAAGGCATCGCCGGGAGCACCCTGCACTGGGGGCGGGGCAAATGGTTGCCTGCAATGAAGCGGGCCCCCTCAGGGCTGCTCTCCTGCGGCGAGAAGATGGACGCGAACAATATCTCATCGGATGACCCTCAGATTACACAAATTCAAGTGGTCGCCTACGTCCATGCCTTCGCCGAAGTCGCACAGAATGGACAAACGGCGCACGCCTGCGACGTCCAGGTCGATTTCCATCGGCGGATCCGTGCCGGACAACGTCTCTTCGAACAGCATTGCCCCGTCGCCACGGATGATCAAGACGACATTGCCATGCGGGCGGACGCGGTCGTCGATTCCTGCCGTTGCCTTAAGACGCGTCATCTCGTCCGGCAGTCGATACACCACCTCGGACCGGCTATGCATGGACAACCCCCGCTCGTATTCGACGCCGCCCAGCCTCAACGTGTCGGCCACCAGGCCACGGTTACGCCGGGGCCGAAAGAACTCATTCCGCGAGGGCAACTCGGTATCCATGGGAAAGAACGGCTGCCAGTCGACCGATTGTGGCTCAAGGTCGGCCAGGTACACCACCTTCCCGACGGAAAAATCGATATGTACCACCGACGTCAGCGATTGGCTCACTGTCACGCCCGCCGGGGTGGTCCACTGCAGTTCCCCCGGAAAGGCAAGCGATTGAACCGACCATTCCGATCCGGTGTGATCGGTAATGCGGCCGACGGCGGCAGGCAATTCGCGTCCGGCGGGCCGGAACAGGATAACCCCAAACAACCTGCTCCGCCGAATCGGCAGCAGATCGCCATCCATGTCAAATGCGATCGACTCTTCGCCTGCTGATCGGATGACACCGCGCAAGAAGTCGAGGTGATCGCCCTTGCGGACGACCACGATGTCGCCGTCGCGCTGCATCGCAACGAGGCGAGCCCACTGTTCCGCGAGCGCTCCGGTTGCCGGGCTGAAGCGGACCGACCCGATCGCGCGGCGCGGAAGGTCCGTCACCCGGTCGTTGAGGAGCGTGATGCGGGACGCATCGCCCTCGAGCGTCCATTTCGCCCCTGCCACACTGGAACCGTCGACGAGGCGCACCCAGACCTCGGGCGCTTTGGCGGGTGCCGCCGCGGGGGCTCGGGCCGAGAGGGACATCAACTCGTCCGTGGGCAGCGACATCGGGCCGTCGACGGTGCCCAGGGTAAGGTTCTTGGAATCGAGCATGACAGCGGCTCCGACCAGCCTGCGCCCATCGGCAAGCTCCGCTTCGAACTCGACCGGCTCCGCCCTAAGGACGCTGACCGAGACAAGGAGAATGCCTGACTGGATGAGTGCGAGGTACATGTAG
>SKZG01000171.1 GCA_007127495.1 Planctomycetales bacterium | reverse complement strand
CTTCGGCGGTCTGGCCTACGGCCATTTGTTGGGCCATTTGCTGCGCGAGCACCGCCGCCATGCTGCTCGCGCTGCTTGGCTCCGAGCCCGACTGCGAAAGATACTCCCGCGCATGTTCCTCGCACAGGTGGACCTCCTTCGGTTTCCCGCCTGTTAGTTCCGTGATATGAAACGTAGCCGGCTTATCGCACCGCTGGCATTTCATCGAAAATACCGCCTCTGGGTTTCTGAATATACCATGTTTAGGTACGGATCGTATTCGTCCGAGGGACGGCACACAGGGCGTTTCCGCACAATGAGCTACCCTTTTTTCCGCGAAAATGGGGTACCCCCTTCGCATGGAGCGTAACAATTCGCATAGAGCGGAACAACTGCCCTCGCCGCACCGTGAACCGTTACTCCTTAGTGATTCGTAAGCGTTCACGGGTCGGAAATCAGCCGCAGGGCGCTAGCCCCCGGTTTGTCGGCCTCAAAACCAGAACCGGACGCTAGCGCGTTGCGGCTGATTACCCGCGGCGGCCGAGGAACGTGGCGATTTCCGACCCGTGAACGCTTACAGTGATTCTAACGGGCCGCCCCAGGCTGTCAAGGCAACGGGTGGCCGTTCGCCAAGTGGGAAATGTGGCTCGGCCCGGCACCCAAGGTCGAGTACATCGACAAGGTTATCCCACGGTCGACGACTGCTACAACACGGCCCACGATTACGCCGTGAAGTGCACGTTCCCGAACGGCATCGAGATGATCGTCGACAGCCGCAGCCCGAACGGGATCCTCTTCGAGGGCAGCAAGGGCCGGATGTTCGTAAACCGGGGAAGGATCACCGGTACACCCATCGAAATCCCGCGCGTGTAGGGCGCGTTTCCAAGTAGGATCGGACAAGGAGCACAGCCGGCGCGGGCCCACCATGAGGATGAAGCTTCACCTGCCATACAAGGGTGGGCCCGCGAGTCAACTGCCCAGCACACGTCGATAAACTCGGGCGACTCCCTCCGCCATGGCGCGGTCGGAGAATCGTTCGGCGTGTCGGCGTTGGGCGTTGCGCCGCATCGCGACGTAGTCCACGTCGCCGCGAATGATCGAGCCGACGGCTCGTGCAAGGTCGTCCGGGTTGCCGGCCTCGGCAATCAATCCGTCGACGCCGTTGCGGATTGCCTCGGGAATGCCCTCCACGCGCGTGGCTACCACGGGCACGCCCGCTGCCATGGCCTCGAGCACAACCATGGGCATCCCTTCGCCAAAGAGGCTTGGTAGCACAAAGAGGTCCATACGGGACAACTCGGCTTCGACGTGCTCGGTGAACCCGACCCAGTCGACATGCTGTTCGATTCCCAATCGGTGTGCCAGTGCCTTGACTTGCGCTTCGTACTCTTGCGTCTCGAAGCAACCTACGGCTCGCAACCGAACGGAGAAACCCAGTGCCCGGAGCTTGGCCAACGAATGGAGCAGCACTTCCAGGCCTTTGCGCGGCCGGAACAAGGCTACTGTACCGATCGTCCAGTCGAACCGAGGTGGGGCGCCGCGTCGCGGCACGGCCGACGCCGGTACGCCGTTATGGACCACGTTGACCCTGTGGTCTCGGGCCGCGCCGCTGCCAATAGACCTACCCAGGCTCTCCGATACGGCCACCAGCGCCGATGCCCTGATCATGGCCATCCGCTCGGCGACCAGGTTCAGCCAATTGCGCACTCGATGGGTCGTGTCGCGCGCGACCGGGCTGTGAACGTGGGAAACCATGGGCACCCCTGTTAGCAGTGAAACGCACGCAGCGATCAGCGCCGTGCGGGGGGTGTGGGCATGGATCAGTTGGTATCCCTCGCTTCGGACAATGCCGGCAAGCTGCCAAACGGGTCCCAAGTCAAAACGATTACGCATGGCGATAAGATGTACCGGTGCCCGCTTCGATGTGCGCATTCTCGCGAAAACCCCCTGTTTCAGACAGGCGAATCCCACGCGGAAACCCAAATCATGCAGCCGGAGGGCGAGAAGATCCTGGACGCGCTCCGCACCGGCATAGTGCTCGCCGTTGATCACGTGGAGAACCTTGACAACGGTTGCCGACGATTCTGCCGCCTCATTACGCGCTTGCGAGAAGGTTCGATCGAGGGTTGCGGTGCTCATGAAGTTGTACCCCGGATTCGTTCGTGAAGTTGGCGTCGCTGAGGGATTTCGTGACCACGCGCGGGCGTTCTCGCCGTAGAAAGGCAATTTGCCCAAACTGCCCTTGCCCGAAGTCACAGTGTGCTTGCCGTTGGTTATGTCTGTGAAGCATCCATCATGCCAACCGGTGTAGAACCGGGATGTGCTCGCCATAAGTCGCTATTAGAGAACAGGTTACGTGTATTGCATGGAACCGGAAAAAAGGCAACGACGATGCGAAAACTCAACATGGTCCGGCCACGATCGGCGGCAGCCGGGGCCTCCGGGCAACACGGCTCCGCCCGCAGACCCCCCCATGCACGGTATTCTCAGGATGTAACCGAGGCCCCTGTGTGCGCATCCAAAAGAGATGGATCCACGCTTCCGAGGAATCAGCGTCATGAAATGCGAGCAAATGCTTGCCGCGTTAAGCGACTATATTGACGGGGATTTGGACCCGGAGTTCTGCGCCGCATTCGAAGAGCACATGCAGGACTGCGACCCCTGCGTGCTGG
Organism: Planctomycetales bacterium; assembly: GCA_007127495.1. Taxonomy (GTDB): domain Bacteria; phylum Planctomycetota; class Planctomycetia; order Pirellulales; family Thermoguttaceae; genus PWXP01. The sequence goes on along the minus strand of SKZG01000171.1, from coordinate 402 downwards.
TGATCGACAACCTTCGCAAGACAATTCGTGCGTACAGTGCCGGCAAGCCCTACGAAATCCCCGCCGAGCTGCACGACCGGCTTTGCGGACTCCTGCGGGAAGCCTGGGAGAGAAAGTTTTCAATTTCTAACTGACGAGGTAAAAGAGATGGCCTGGAAAGAATTGGCAATTCTGGTTGGCGTATTGATGTTATGGGTAAGCCTGATGCGATTTGTGCTCCCGGCGATGGGCGTTCCCACGTGCATGTCGGGCGCATGCGGGGCAGGCGGCTGCCCGGTGCCGGGCCATGTCATCCCGGCCGACGGCACGGGTGCGGAAGCGGAGAATTAAAGGGTGTCCGGTACTTTTTCCACCGCGGCGGTGGAGAAGTCGGAAGTCGGGGGAATCAAAGGTGTCCGGTCT
>SKZG01000565.1 GCA_007127495.1 Planctomycetales bacterium | reverse complement strand
GATCTTTCTCAAAGGGGCTTTGGTTCATCGCGCGCCGGCGGCAATTTGCGACAGCGTCTCAAACGCCGGCCCTTCCGTGGGGATGTCTAAATTGAACACTTCGGCAATCACGCGGGTCCATCCGTGGATGAAATACACCCAGCCGTCCTCCACGGTCAGGTTGCGGGCTTCTTTTTGCGAGTTGGCCTGATCGAGAAACACCAGTTCACCGCGGTAATTGAATTCCCACGCCAGCCCGCCCTGCGGGAAACGCGCCGCGTCGGTGATCGGCGATCCGGGCGCGTCTTTGCCGAGCCCGGTCGCGTTGACCACCATCGAGCCGGGCTTGAGGGCGTTGACGACCGCGTCGTTGTCTTCCGGCCGCGCGCAGTGAGAATACTCGATATTCAGGTCGGAGCCCATTTCCTTGTGAATCCGCTGCATCTCCTCCAGTCGTGGAACGCTTCGGTTGGTCACATAGATGGTCGCCGGGCGTCGTTGCGTATCCGGCTGGTTCTTGGCCAAATAGGCCGTCAGCGCCAGCGACGAGCCGCCGGCGCCCAGCAAGCACATGTCGGCGCCGCTCTCCGCCCAGTAAGAAGCCGGACAGAACGCCTCCAGCGAAAGCCCGCTGGTAATCGGATCCTTCGCATGGCCGATCAGCCTGCCGTTCCGCTTGGAGATGCAGCTTATTTCGCCGAGCAATTCCGCATAGGGGTCCAGCTCGTCGAACAGATCGCGACATGCCCGCAGCAGGTCGATCTTGTGGGTCGTGACCAGTCCGCCTAGCGAGTTCGGATCGTGCTTGATGAACTCGGTCACCCGGCGATAGACCGACGGCTCATCGTGCCATCGGCAGTCGACGCCCCGTATGGTGCAATCGCCCAATCCGAGGTGTTCGGCCCAAGCGGGGAACACCTTCATGATGGACGATTGTTTCGTCGTAACGCCGATAAAATAGAAAGTGGGCCGTTCTGCGGGCTTCAGGTCGAGTTCGGTTGTCATTTCCAATATCCAAGCATGTGGTGATACATGCGTTCAAATTCCTTCAGGACTTCTTTGTAGAGGGCTGAATTGGCGGCCGCGGGTCGGACGATCTTATCCGTCTTGCGTCGTTTAAGCGATTCTTCCGTGAGGTTGTCGATCAAGCCGGCCGCCGCCGCGCCGAGCATCGCGGCGCCCTTGATGCCGGCTTCCGGCTCCTCGGAAAGCTCCAGCGGGACCGCGAGCATGTCGGCCTTCATTTGCGTCCACATTGCATTGCGTGTGCCGCCTCCGACACACAGCACCGCATCCATAGTGTGGCCGAGTTCCCGGAAACGCTCAGCGTTTTGCCAGGTGGACAGCGCCACGCCTTCCATGACCGCCCGGATCAAGTGCGCGGCGTTATGGTTGAGCCCCAGATTGAAGAACGCTCCGCGTGCCGCCATGTTTTCCGGCCGCCGCTCGCCTAGCATATAAGGGTAGAACAGCAGCCCGTCGCTGCCGATGGGGACCTGCGAGGCCATTTCGATCAGGTCGTCGTAGGGGACGTCGCGGCCGGCGGCTGAGTCGATCAGGTCCTTGCACCATTTCATGCTCATGCCGCCGCAATCGGTGATGGTGAACGGAATCCAGCCGTCTACGACGTGCCGCAGGTTCTGAATCGCCGGATGGATCAGCGGGGTGGCGCTGTGTGTTGCCAGCAGGTTGCTTGTTCCGGTGACGTCGGCGGTAATGCCTTCGCAAACGAGGCCGAACCCCAACATGGACACGGGAAAGTCGCCGCCGCCGGCCGCCACCGGGACGCCCGCCGGGATCGATGTTTCCGCCGCCGCACGCTCGGTGACCGTTCCAATGGCCGCCGAGGACGGCAGCACGGGCGGAAACTTCTCCAGCGCAACGCCCATCGCCTCCGCAATCGGCGGCGAATAGCTGTCAGCCTGCCAGTCCCAAATATAGCTGCCCGACGCTTCGCTCGGATCGGTCGCGGGCACATTCGTCAACCGGAAGTTGATGAAATCCTTGGGGGTCAGAAAGCACACCGCCTGTTCGTATTGCTCGGGGACGTTGTCTTTGTACCATCGCACCTTCGGTCCGATCCATGCGGGATTGACGAAGTTGGCGCTCACCGTGGCCAGCTCGGCTTCCGGATGCTCCTGGCGCAACCGGGTGCATTGGAGTTGGCACCGCTTATCGCACCACAACTGCACATGGGGCGTTGTTACCCGCCCTTCCCCATCAATGCCGACGGGGCCGTGCATCTGGCCGCACGAGGCGACCGCCGCAATGTCGCCGGGCGCAACGCCGGCGCTCCGAATCGCATCGCGGATGGCCCGGCAGGCCTCCTGCCACCACTGATCGGGATTCTGCTGCGCCCAGCCGGGCTGAGGACTGTCCACCGCGTGAGTGATTTGCGCGATGTGAAGGATGCGGCCCTGAAGGTCAACGATCCCGGCGCGGGTACTTTGGGTGCCGACGTCGAGGGCGAGAATGCAGGAGTTCGCGGTCATCGTTTCAAGTCTCCCGGTCTGTCCATAAGGCTCTTCCGTTTCTAGGTGGCAAACAGCCTTGGTTTCAGGGACGGCACACGGCGTGTGCCTACTACATTAGCGTGGCCTGCACATAGCAACGGGAGAGCGGTCAATAATGAAGCAGTATTTTCACCGCGTGCCCCTTCCTCAGTTCGTCGAAGGCCGCCGCGACCTGTTCCATCCTGAAGGTGTGGGTGACGAAGTCGTCGGCGCGGAGCGTGCCTTGGCGAATCCACTGACACAATGGCTCCTGCGCTTCGCGCTCGCGCCGCCGCGTGGGCCATTGGTGGATATACAAGTTGAAATTGTAGGGGCCCTTGGCCTTGTTCAACGTCAGGGTCGGCTCGCTCAACACGCCGTAGACACAGATCGACCCGCCCATGCGAATCAACTCGACGGCGGTGTTGGTAATTGCCGGCTTGCCGACGGCATCGACGACGGCATCGAGCGTGCCGCCGAATTGCCCGACCAAATCGGCGTCGGGCGCGAGCGCGAGGTCGGCCCCCATGGCCAGCGCTCTTTCCCGTTTGCTTTCAACCGGCTCCACGACGGCGATGTGTTCCAG